>JAJFHK010000321.1 GCA_021775655.1 Filomicrobium sp.
CGACGGCCGCACGCATCTCGATTACATCGCAGGTGCACGCTCGGAGTACGACCTCGATTATCTCTCTTCCAATATTGCGGCGGGCGAAGGGTACGATTGGTATTACGCAAACCAGGGTGACCGCAATCAGCAGGTTCGCACACCGATTTCTGATGGCGAAGGAAAGCCCTGGGTTTTCCGCTTCAAAGACGTACGCGGCTGGTGGGAGAACCGCCACTACAACCGGCCTGGTGGCGTCGAACAGGCAACCCCAACGGCCTGGCTCGCAGAGTCGAAACCAATCTGGCTGATGGAAATTGGATGCCCGGCAACCGACAAGGGCGCTAACCAGCCAAATGTTTTCGTCGATCCCAAGAGTTCTGAAAACGCGCTGCCTTATTATTCGGAGGGTGGCCGTGATGACCTCATGCAGCGCCGATATTTGCAGGCCCTGATCCGGAGTTTCACGCCCGGAGAAGAGGGGTTCATCCCCGCGCTAAATCCGGGTTCAACGGTCTATTCCGGCCGCATGGTCGATTTCAACCGGATGTTCGTTTACTGCTGGGACGCGCGACCCTATCCAGCATTCCCGTTCAATCTAGATGTATGGGGCGATGGCGAAAATTGGCGGCTCGGGCATTGGTTAAACGGTCGACTTTCGGGCGTGCCCCTAGCAGAACTCATCCAAGCGCTCCTCCTAGAATATGGATTCGATCGTGGCGTCAGCGACCGACTTTCGGGAATCGTACCCGGCTACGTCGTCGACCGTCCGATGAGTGTGCGTGACGCTCTGCAGCCGCTGGGACTTGCCTACTTCTTCGACGCAATCGAAAGCGGCGACGTCATTGCCTTTCGCCATCGCGGATCCGAGCCTGCCGTTGCAACGTTGATCGATGAGTCCATTGTCGAGACGGAGCCTGAAGCACCACTCGTTACACTGACCCGCGCCCAGGAAACCGATCTTCCTGCGTCGGCAAAAATAAATTACGTCAGCGGCGCCACCAACTATTCGCAATCGGTTGCCGAGGCACGAAGGTTGATCGGTGCCAGCGGACGGCTCGCCCAAGCTGAATTGCCGATCGTCATGGGAGCAGATCAAGCAGCTGGCGTTGCAGAAAGCTGGCTTTATGAATCCTGGGCGACGCGCGAAAGGGCTAGCTTCGCCCTGCCGCCGAGCCGGCTCGAGCTTGAACCGGGCGATGTCATTGAGCTGGAACGCGACGCGGTAGCACGTACCTACCGCATTACCGAGATCGCAGATTCCGGACCTCGTGCCATCGAAGCTCGCAGTATCGATCCTGAAGTCTATAATCTCGTGACAGCACCGCCGCGTGAGTCCCGCAGCCCGGAAGCCAATTCCAGCGGTACACCTCAATTCGCCTTTCTCGACCTTCCGCTCATCAATGGCTCCGAACCACCAGCAGCCGGATATGCAGCGGCAATCCAGGATCCGTGGCCGGGAATTATCGCTCTCTACGGATCACCTGAGGCGACCGGTTTCCGTTTGCGATGTCTGCTGCCGGGACCTGCCATCATTGGGGCGACCGAAAGCCCACTTCCGAAAGCGCCTGTCTCGCGTATCGACTACTCGACGAAATTGCAGGTTAGCGTTTCTGGAGGACAACTCACTTCAGTAACGAGGGCGCAACTGTTGGCTGGGGCAAACGTTGCAGCCGTGCACGGTCAAGATGGTTTGTGGGAGGTCCTGCAATTCGAAATTGCAACCTTGCTTGGCGAGGGATACTACGAATTGAGCGGCTTCCTGCGCGGTCAGGCGGGGACGGAAAGTGCGATTAGCGTGGCAGGAACGCCGATTGCACCCGGAGCAAACTTCGTTCTTCTCGATAGCGCTGTTGCCCGTGTCGACCTTGGCCTCGACGAACTGCGCCTTCCTTATCAGTGGCGATTCGGTCCGGCCAATCGCGATCTATCGGATACGTCATACGGTCAGGCCGAGCACGCCTACGCAGGGATCGGGCTTCGTCCCTTGTCGCCTGTACACTTACGGGTCAGCCGAAATGGTGCGGGTGATATTGACCTGAGCTGGATCCGACGAACGAGGATCGGCGGGGATAGCTGGGATACATTGGAAGTCCCTCTGGCTGAAGACTTCGAGCGGTACGAGATCGACGTCTTCGCCGATGATGATTCCGTCGCTCGCACCATTCCAGCGGATACGACAACGACAACCTATGCAGCGTCCGATCAGATCGCCGACTTCGGCACGCTGCGTAATCCATGTCCCATCCGCGTACACCAGCTAAGCGCTTTATTTGGACGCGGCGCCGCCGCAATAGCGGCTGTTTGACTCCCACTTACGTTCAAAGAGGCATCCCGATGAATGGACAGCCGGCGTGGCTTGCCGAGGCTTGGCGTGAACTTGGCCAGACCGAGATTGCTGGGGCGCAACACAATCGGCGCATCACCGCATTCTTCAAAGAGCTGGGACATGAGGCACATGCCCGCGACGAAGTTGCCTGGTGCGCTGCATTCGTCGGGGCTTGCCTGGAGCGAAGCGGACTTTCAAGTACACGCTCTTTGATGGCGCGATCCTACGCAAACTTTGGTGAGCCAGTCGAAAAAGAACAGGTCGGTGCGCTTGTAGTCCTTTCGCGTGGGAAAAACCCTGTTTTCGGACACGTCGGGTTTCTGGTTGGCTGGTCCAAGGACCGTCTCTGGCTCCTGGGCGGAAATCAAAGCGATGCAGTAAGCGTTGAAGGTTACGGTCGAGATCGACTGGTTGCTTTCCGCTGGCCGACAGCATCGGGTTCAATTGTTACCCAGCCGACCCTAGATACGTTCGCCGTCGCCTTGGAACATGTCCTCGAAATGGAGGGCGGATTTACAAGCGATCCGCATGATCCGGGTGGCCCGACCAATAAAGGCATCACGCTCGCGACCCTGGCGGCATGGCGTAAGCAAGAGATCAATGCGGTCACCAGTGCGCCTCTGATTTCCGACCTAAAAACGATCGGCGACGATGAAGTGAGCACCATCTACGTCACGCGCTATTGGCGGCCAGCGGGCTGTACGGACATGACAGCACCGCTTGCCTTTTTCCACTTCGATGCCGCCGTAAATCACGGTGTTGCCGGCGCGACGCGCATGCTTCAACAAGCCTTGGGCGCCAGGGTCGACGGTGAAATCGGCCCGGAAACAAGAGGGAAGATCACCGCAATGCCCATCCTGAAAATTCTCGAACTTTATGCCTCCATCCGCCGGAAAAAATACCGAGCGCTCCCGCACTTCTGGCGCTTTGGGCGTGGCTGGCTGCGCCGCGTCAACCGAACGCTCGAACGCGCAATCACCTTGCCTCCCAAAACCGGCAGCCAAACTCAAACTGACACAGCTAAAATCAACAGGAGCGGAGACACCGAAATGACCTCAACCGATCAGCAGACTTCGAAGTGGTGGGGGCAGTCCATGACAATCTGGGGCGCGCTCATCACCGCAGCCGCCGCCGTACTGCCCACCGTTGGCCCCGTCCTAGGACTAGACCTGGACGCAGCGGTGATTCGCCTGCTCGGAGAACAGATCCTCAGCGTCGCCCAGGCGCTTACGGCTCTGTTCGGCACGGCTCTCACGATTTATGGCCGCTCACGCGCCGTCTTGCCACTGATGCGCCGCAGTCTCACCTTGAAATTGTAACTCAAAAACCAGCCTACCACCCCGACATTCATGCGCCATTCAGAGCCTCCGCGTTAACCATACCGGCTAACAACGGGCCGGATTTCACGCCTCTGGCCCGAATGAAAGGCAAGCATGTTTACGTCCCTGAAGGCTGGGTTGGCCTTTTTGCTGGTTTTTGCAACCGCTCCGACTTTTCTTGTAGCAGCGCAGACTACGGCACCAACCCGGTGTTTTTCCGATTGGTCGACCGCAGCATCAATCGTTACGGAAGAAAAGCTCGTCACCGTCGAGGCGCTCAGCAACCAATTCAAACGTCAGAATCTCGGCGAGATCGTAAAGACAGATCTGTGCCGGGAGCCAACTGGCTATGTTTACCGAATTGTAATCCGGTCTCCGAATGGCCGCTTTCGCTCGACCTTGTATGATGCTCGTCGCGGGATTGAGATCGGAGTAGCCAAAACGGGCCGTTAAAGGGCATTTGGCGCTCTGAAACCTCGCGACATCGCAAATCCTGGCGTATAAAGTGCATCAGGATAAACCGATTTGCGAGGCGACAGACAGTTGCGCATTCTTGTTGTTGAAGACGATGCCGATCTCAACCGTCAGCTGGTAGCGGCGCTTAGTGATGCCGGATATGCCGTCGATAGCGCGATGGATGGTGAAGAGGCCTATTACCTGGGTGATACCGAACCCTACGATCTCATCGTTCTGGATATAGGTCTGCCCAAAATGGATGGCATCTCGATCCTCGAGCAATGGCGACGGTCGGAGAAAAAATTTCCAGTTATCATCCTAACGGCGCGAGACCGCTGGAGCGACAAAGTCCAGGGCATCGATGCGGGCGCTGACGACTATCTCGCCAAGCCGTTCCATATGGAAGAATTGCTCGCCCGCGCTCGCGCTCAGCTTCGCCGTGCCACCGGACATGCCAAAAGCGAGATCGAGTGCGGAACTGTTCGACTGGACACGAATTCAGCCCGCGTCACCTGCGATGGAGAACCCATCAAGCTGACATCTCACGAATTCCGACTCCTCGCCTACCTCATGCACCATCGCGGCCGGGTCGTTTCGCGAACTGAACTTGTCGAACACCTGTACGACCAGGATTTCGACCGCGACTCGAATACGATCGAGGTATTTATCGGTCGCCTTCGCAAGAAAATACCAGCCGACATCATCGAGACGGTCCGCGGCCTCGGCTATCGCATCACCGCTGAAGACGATGCGTCTTGATTCCATTGCCGTACGGTTGATTGCGGCCTCGATGGCGTGGACGGTGATCGTCCTGCCGCTGGCGGGCTATTTGATTTATGAACTCTACCGCGAAGACGTGCAGCAGAGTTTCGATTCGCAGCTGGAGAAGCTTGTTACCGCTATCACAATAGACAGCATGGCCAACGATACGGACGTACCGACTCCCCCACCCAACCGTTACGAGCCGCTGTTCGAGTTTACTCATTCGGGCTGGTATTGGCAGATCTTGCCAATCGATAATCAGGGTGGAACGACCCTGCGTTCACCATCGCTGGCGACCGCGGTTCTCCCATCGCCACTCGAACTCGGCTATCCCCCCGATCCCGATACCAGCATGCGTTGGCGCAATGATGCGGGGCCTGACGGAAAGCCGGTTCGGATCGTTGAAGTCGTGGATACACTCGGGCACAAGGACGGTGAACCTCGCTATTCAATCGTCGTGGCCGGGCCATCAGAATGGCTGGAAGCATCGGTCTCAACATTCCGGACACGACTGGCGCTCGCGCTGGCTGTTGCTGGAGCTGCGCTCCTCGCTCTGATGTATTTTCAGGTTCGATTCGGCTTGGCGCCATTACAGCGTGTCGAACAGGCCTTGGCTGAGATCCGATCCGGTGACGCTTCCCGTTTGGAAGGCGATGTTCCCGCTGAAATCGAACCGCTTCGCGAAGAACTCAACGCCCTCATCCAGTCGAACGAGGACATCGTCGAACGTGCTCGCACGCAAGTTGGCAACCTTGCTCATGGATTAAAGACCCCGCTAGCCGTCATCACCAACGAAGCGCGTAGTGCCAAGAGCCCGCTTGGAGACAAGGTCGTAGAGCAAACCCAGATAATGAACGACCAAGTCCAACATTACCTTGAACGAGCCCAGATTGCCGCCCGTATCGGAGCAGTAGGCCGCGTGACTGCAGTTGGCGAGGTCGTCCATCCCCTGGTCCGTACCCTTGAAAGGATCCACGCTGAAAAGGCCATCAGGATCACTGCCGAATGCCCCGATGAAGTACGGTTTCAGGGGGAAAAGCACGATCTGGAAGAAATGCTCGGCAACCTCCTCGATAACGCCTGCAAATGGGCGGCTGGCAAAGTAAAGCTCAAAGCTGAATTGCTGTCGTCGCAGACTCGTACTGGCCGCCGCAGGATGCGAATAACCGTTGAAGACGATGGACCAGGCTTGAACGCAGACCAGCGCGCCCGCATCGGAAAGCGCGGACTACGCCTCGATGAAACGAAGCCTGGAACGGGCCTCGGCCTGTCCATTGTGATTGATCTCGCGCAGTCCTATCGAGGCGCCCTGCAACTCGATCAATCCCCGCTTGGCGGGCTCAAGGCCCGGCTCGAATTACCGGCCACTTAGGTCATTTCCCACCAATTGATGTGAACACGGGTACGTTGCGGGTCGAACTTTCGCCCGAATCGGCGTCATTTCTGTCCCCCTGAGGATAAGGATCACGTGATGGGGATCATGTTTGGCCCTCGTTTGGGTCAGCACCCACAACTGCCCGAACACGGCAGATAAGTTTCAAGAGGATGTTGCGATGCGCAGCACGATGTCAGCTCTGGTGGCAATGGCTGCACTGGCCGTGGCGGGATGTGGTCCCGGTGGATTGTCCAAGGCCGATGGCGGAACCGCCGTCGGCGCCGTCGCAGGCGGTATCATCGGTAATCAAGTTGGCAGCGGCACCGGCAAGGTGCTGGCAACCGTCGCTGGTGCATTCGTCGGTGGCGTTGTCGGCCACACAATTGGTAAGTCACTTGATGACCAGGACCGTCGCTACGCTCAGGAAGCCGAGCTGGCAGCCCTCGAAGACGGACGTTCTGGAATTTCACGGACATGGCGCAATCCGGATAGCGGCCGCTACGGCGAAGTCGTCCCGCAACGACCATACAAGCGTGGCCCCCGTCACTGCCGCGACTATACCCACACCGTGTTCATCAAAGGACGCCCAGAGACGATGAGTGGGACCGCATGCCGCAATCCGGACGGTACCTGGGCCAATATCGGCTAAACAGGTGGCCGTTCAGACTTTCCCCGGGAGAAGCGGCCAAGCAGCGCAGCTAGCCGCCTTTGCTTGATCTTTCTTCGCAGACTTCCATAGAGTGGGCACAACTCTGGAAGTCTGATAAGAGCGCAATGATCCTCTGGTTATCTTTTGCAATTGTCGTTGCCGCTGTGATCGCCGCATTGGCTCGACCAATACTGGCCCAGCACCCTGGCGACACTTCAAGCGCACAAGAGGCCGATCTGGCTGTCTACCGCGATCAGCTTGCCGAGATTGACGCTGATCGCGAGCGCGGATTGATCGATGCGGCGGAAGCCGAAAGCGCTCGAACCGAGCTGGCTCGTCGACTTTTGAAGCGTTCGGAACTTGCCGAAGAAAGGTTCGTCGCTGAACAGGGTGCCGCGACGGGACTTGCCCCGGCAACGATTGCCTACATCACTGCCATCACCATCCCCGTTTTGACTATTGCGGTCTATCTTAGCCTGGGTTCGCCATCGATGCCGGGTATGCCTCAATCTGCACGACTTCAGTCTGCACCCGCGCAGGCCAGCATTGACGAACTCGTGGCTAAGGTTGAAGCGCAATTACGAGCCACTCCCGAAGATGGCCGAGGCTGGGATGCTATCGGTCCTGTCTACCTTCGCCTGCGCCGGTTCGAAGATGCCGCGAACGCCTTTTCGCAGGCCATCCGCCTCCTGGGCGAGACGCCCAAGCGGCTCAAGGGATTTGCCGAAGCCAATGTGCTCGCCAACAATGGCATCGTCGTCGAACCAGCACGCCTCGCCTATGAACGGGTCCTGGCCGAGATACCGAACGACCATGAGTCCCGGTTTTGGTTAGCAATGGCCAACGAGCAAGAAGGCAAGTTGGACGAGGCAAAAAAGGGTTATCGTGAGGTATTGGCCGATGCACCGGAAGGAGCACCGTGGAAGACAGTCGTTGAATCACGGCTTGCTGCGATTGCGAAGCAAATCGGCGGATCAGCCCAGACACCAGCGCAGGACCAGTCGGAATCAGGCAAATCCCCAAGCGATGCGACCACTAATCCAAAGACCGCAGCAAATCCATCGCCAGCCGTCAACGATGGTGCTGCAAAACCACCCGGACCAACTGCTGACGACATTGCAGCTGCGAAGGAACTTTCGAAAGACGATCAGCAGGCATTCATCAATTCGATGGTTGAGGGGCTTGCCGGTAAGCTAGAAGATAACCCAAATGATTTTGAGGGTTGGCTGCGTCTTGTTCGCGCGTATAGCGTACTTGGACGCAAAGATGATGCTGACCGTGCGCTCGCCAGCGCCCGCAAGAGCGCGGAAGGTGACACTCCGAAGAACGCCCGACTCGACGCGCTGGCATCCGAGTTGGGGTTAGGCACGTAACTAGAGTCGTGCACTTCACCAAGTAAGGTCGTAAGCTCTTTCGGAATCAGCATGACAAGAAAACAAAAACGCGGCTTTTTGATCGGTACCGCAATTGCGATACTTGCCATCGCTGTGATCATGGTGGCGTTCGCCCTGCGTGACACGATCGTATTCTTCCAAACGCCTTCCGATGTTGCGGAAGGTAAGGTAGAGCCTGGTGAACGCTTTCGGCTTGGCGGGCTTGTTGCCGACGGTTCCGTCGAACGCGGGCAGGGTACCAAGGTCAAATTTTCTGTGACGGATACTCTGCAGACCGTCCCGGTTTCATACGAAGGCATCCTGCCAGATCTATTCCGTGAAGGTCAGGGTGTCGTAACCGAAGGCAAACTGGATGAGACCGGTCAATTTCAAGCAGACACCGTTCTTGCGAAGCACGACGAAAACTATATGCCGCCGGAGGTGGCGGCTGCGCTCAAGGAAAAGGGCGTGAAGCTAGGCGAAGGCGCCGAACATCCCGGCGGCAAAACAAACTAGCTCCAATTTCGGCTAATCGGGATTCGGATGGCCACAGCGAACTTACAAGAGGCAGTCGCAGCATGATCGTCGAGTTTGGACATTTCGCTCTCGTGCTAGCTGTCGTCGTGGCCCTGTTCCAGACTGTCGTGCCGCTGTGGGGGACATTATCTAGAGAACCTCGTTTGATGGAGACCGCGCGGCCGGCGGCAATCCTGCAGCTTGTCTTGTTATTGATCGCCTTTCTCGCGCTGATGTACGCCTACGTTGTGTCAGATTTTTCTGTCGCCAATGTTGCTGCGAATTCCCACTCGACAAAGCCCTTGATCTATCGGATCTCCGGAGTGTGGGGGAACCACGAAGGCTCAATGTTGCTCTGGGTCTTGATCCTGGCAACGTTTGGCGCTGCCGTCGCGTTGTTTGGCAATAATCTGCCACTGAGCCTGCGCGCCAATGTTCTGTCCGTTCAGGCTTCCATCGCGCTTGCATTCGGCATCTTCATGCTCGCGACCTCGAACCCTTTTCTTCGCCTTGAGAGCCCGCCTATCGACGGCCGTGGCCTCAATCCGATCCTGCAGGACCCGGCACTTGCGTTTCATCCGCCCTTCCTCTACGCCGGCTACGTCGGCTTCTCGATTGCGTTCTCATTTGCGATTGCAGCCCTTATTGATGGCCGCATCGATGCCGCTTGGGCGAGATGGGTAAGGCCGTGGACACTCGCTGCGTGGATGTGCCTGACGCTTGGCATCGCCATGGGTTCTTGGTGGGCCTATTATGAATTGGGCTGGGGCGGTTGGTGGTTCTGGGACCCGGTCGAAAACGCATCGTTTATGCCATGGCTCGCGGGCACCGCATTGCTGCATTCTGCGCTTGTCATGGAAAAGCGCGAGACCTTGAAAGTTTGGACAATCCTGCTTGCGATCCTGACCTTCTCGCTATCGCTGATGGGCACATTCCTCGTGCGCTCGGGCGTCCTGACCTCAGTGCATGCCTTCGCAGTCGACCCGGAGCGCGGTGTCGCAATTCTAATGATCATGACGATTTTCGTTGGTGGCGGATTAGCTTTGTTTGCGATGCGCGCGGGCGAACTTCGCCAGGGCGGTTTGTTCGCGCCGATTAGCCGTGAAGGTGCGCTTGTTCTCAACAACGTCTTCTTGACCGCAGCGACCGCCACAGTTTTCGTCGGCACCCTTTACCCACTTCTGCTTGAAGGTTTGACAGGCGCAAAGATTTCGGTCGGACCACCATTCTTCAACATGACATTCATTCCGCTGATGGTACCGCTTCTGGTCGCGCTGCCGTTTGGACCCTTCTTGCCCTGGAAGCGCGGCGACCTTGTCGGTGTTTCCCAGCGACTAATTGCAACGGCCGTCTTCGCGCTCATCGTGATGGTCGCAACCATGGCGATCACCGAGCGCGGTCCATGGCTCGCGCCGATCATGATGGGGGTCGGCGTCTATGTGATGGCTGGTTCGATTCAGGAGCTCGCCTTCCGCGCCAGGATCGGTTCTGCCGGCCGCGAGGAAGTTTTACGCCGCCTCTGGAATCTGCCTCGCTCGGTTTACGGCACGGTACTCGCCCATTTTGGAGTTGGCCTGATGGTTGTCGGCATCGTCGCGACAAGCGCCTACCAGACCGAAAAGGTCGTGGTAATGAAACCTGGCGAAACTGCCGAAGTTGCCGGCTATACACTGGCCTTCAAGGGCGTTGCCCCACAGAAGGGACCGAATTACCGCGAGCAGGTTGGTACAATTGAAGTAATGCGCGGCGATGAGCCGGTAACGACCCTGCACCCTTCAAAACGGATTTACGATTCTCCGCCCCAGCCGACGTCCGAAGCCGGCATTCACGCATCGTGGCGCGGCGATCTCTACACCGTCCTCGGCGATGCACAAAAGGAAGACGGGGGCTTCGCCTTCCGCTTCTATTTCAATCCTTTGGTCCGGTTTATCTGGCTGGGGGCGCTGATCATGTTCATTGCTGGAGGCATTTCGCTTACGGACCGTCGCTTGCGGGTCGGCGCACCCAAGCGCTCCAGGAGTAGTGACACGCCAACCGGCGCTGTTGCAGCCGAATGACACGGAGTGACTCGATGCACGTTGCTTCCCTAAAAAGCATCTGCCGCTCGATTGCCATCGGCTTGGTATGCCTAGGCACATTTCTTGGCGCGACGACAAATGCTTTCGCTGTTCAGCCGGACGAAATCCTCTCCGATCCAGAGCTGGAAAACCGCGCTCGCACCATCTCAACGGGATTGCGCTGCCTCGTTTGCCAGAACCAGTCGATAGACGACAGCGATGCCCCGCTGGCGCGAGATTTGCGACTGCTGGTCCGTGAGAGACTTCAGAAGGGCGAGTCCGATGCCGAAGTGCTTGATTTCGTCGTCAGTCGTTATGGTGAATTCGTGTTGCTCAATCCGCCTGTTGGCTGGCACACGCTTTTCCTATGGCTAACGCCGCTGCTGGCGCTTGCAGGAGGCGTCTGGTTAGCGCGATCCGTTTTTGCCGGCAGTAGACCCCCTGCATCGCCGGCTGAAAAAAGCAGCCAAGAACGCCTGTCCACCGACGAGGAAGAGCGCCTGAAGCGCGTTCTTGGCAGTGACTAATTCCTGGCCGCGCCCTCGTGAAACGAGACTACCATTACCAATGTTTAATCCAATAGAAACACTGTCGTAATTAGCGCTTCTCTAAGAAATGTCTTCAGTTACGGAAAATTCCGAGACAATAGGAGACATCTGCCAATGCAATCTACGTCTGACATCGCGGTCAAGCTGGCACGCGCCCCAGCCACTTCTGGCAAATGGGCCAAGCGCGGCGCTGTCGCGGCTGCAGTCGTTGCTGCTGCCGGGCTAATTACGGTTTTCGATACCGCCACCAGCTCCGTTCAGGCCCAATACGCCCCTGAGAGCAAACAAACGATCGACACACCTTATGGGCGCGCGCCTCTTTCGTTTGCCGACATTGTCGAGAAGACGAAGCCTGCCGTCGTCAGCATCTCGGTAACGAACGGGAAAAAGAGACTCGCTAGTCGAAACGATGAAAGCGACGAAGAGGGGAGCGGTGGGTTCCCAGGCATTCCAAATCTTCCCGAGGACCATCCCCTCAACAAGTTCTTCAAGAACCTGCCCAAGGAATACCGTGGTCCAGGTGGCCGGGGCGGTCCGCAGCGGCCATCTCTTGCCCAGGGGTCGGGCTTCTTGATTTCTGATGACGGCTACATTGTTACCAACAACCACGTCATC
>JAJFHK010000322.1 GCA_021775655.1 Filomicrobium sp.
CGATCCGCTCCTGTGCTTCTTCAGTGGAGCCTCCGACATGCGGAGTCAATATGACGTTGTCCAGGCCTTGTAACGGGCTCACGAACCGGTCCGTGTTGGACGCGGGCTCGACTGGAAACACGTCAACAGCAGCACCAGCCAGATGCTTATCTCTGAGGGCCCCCGCCAGCGCATCGATATCGACGACCGTACCGCGCGCGTTATTGATAAAGTATGCACCCTGCTTCATGAGGCGAACTTCACGTTCGCCGATCATGTACCGCGTCTCTGCTGTCTCGGGCACGTGCAGACTGATGATGTCAGAGCGAGCCAGCAGGTCCTCAAGACTTTCGGCGGTTTCAACATTGCCGTGGCGAAGTTTGTCGCCGCGATCGTGACAGAGAACTCGCATGCCCATCGACTCGGCGAGAACCGCGAGTTGGCTGCCAATGTTGCCGTACCCGATTATTCCGAGCGTCTTGCCTCTCAATTCTCGGCTTCCAGCCGCTGATTTCAGCCAGCCCCCCTGATGTGCGGAGACGGATTTTGGAAAAATACCCCGCAGTAGCATGACGCTTTCTGCGATCGTCAATTCGGCAACGCTGCGCGTGTTGGAGAACGGAGCATTAAAAACAGGAAGACCGGTTGACTTGGCTGCCGTCAGGTCCACTTGGTTGGTGCCCACTGAAAAACACCCAACTGCAATCAGACTGTCGGCTGCCGCTATCACTTCCTCTGTCAGCTTGGTGCGAGAACGAATGCCGAGTAGATGCACGCCTCCAAGCGCTTCTTTGAGGCTCGCTCCATCAAGCGCCTTTGGATGGCGCTCAATGTTGGTATATCCAGCTTCTGCGAGGGCCGTGACGGCGGTCATGGAGATCCCCTCCAAGAGAAGGATCTTGATCTTGTCCTTTTGAAGCCATGTGCTGTCAGTCGAGGTCACACCACCATGTTTCCTAATTTTTTTCTGCGCCCGGCGACTGCGGCGCCCACTTCATTAGATACTGGTCTTAGGCGACAATTGCTGGCTCTCCGGCCATAAGCCGGCCATTCCCTGGCGAGTGTGCAGTGCTGTTTGTCTTCGCCCGTCCAATCGATCAAATCAAACCAAGTGCCCGCTCGCAAGATATATCTCGGCCGACAGTCCTGTACATCGTTTTGGCGCAATAAGCAGTCCGGCTGGCTTTTGGGGCCGGGTGACTCAGTGCGAGACAGGGGTGACGATTCCCACGGTACGAATGAGGGGGGTCGCCCTGTGTCTCAATCAAAAAAGGGCTTCTGCGAACCTCGAGCGTTGCCACACTCGACGCGACGTGATCAATTTGGTCAAATATGGATACCCGCGACCAATGGAGCCAACGATGGTGACCGCAACGCAAATGACGCGGTTTTTGCCCTACCTCAAGCCCAACGAGGAGATCGGTATTCTTGAGACCGCTGCGATCAAGGAGTTGGATCGCGACCAAGTTGTCCTCGAACAAAGCGAGAAATTACAGGCGATTTTCCTTATCGAGCATGGGGCGGTACGCGTCGAACGCAGCGAAGGTGATCAGATTGTGCCTTTGGCCCGTCTGGAAGCGGGCGAATTCTTCGGTGAGATGTCCTTTATAGATGGCGCGCCGACCAGCGCCAGGGTCGTGGCCGACGCGCCAACCAGGCTGCTGATCGTCGAGGCTTCGAAAGTCAACGAATTGATAAGCAAGGACCCAAGTTTCGCCGGTCGGCTTTACCGCTCGATCGCGTCCATTCTGGCAGTTCGGCTTCGGTTAACCTCGATGCAACTGGACACTCTCGCCGAAGAAATCGATTCCTACAGTCAAGCCCGGGCCGAAATCGAGGCCGCCGCGGCCAGATTGCCGGATTAATTTGTGATCAGACGGATCGACCATCAGCAGCCAGTCCGATATACTTTGTGGGCGGGAAGGCTATGCGAAGTGGCCGATGTCACATTTGTTGCCCGACGCATCGATTGATTGTTCCCAGCGCAACAGTGCAAGCGGACCGTGACGTTTAGACGACTTTTGAAGAACTGCAGCGCGCTAATTTTGCTGACATACCCCCGATGGGATCTCGGGGCGACGCGTCATGCGACCGCCATCACGTATCATAGAGTGAAGTCATGATCATTAATTCGCCAACTGAACTTGTCTTCCGCGACCTGTTCTATCGTCTCGATGACTTCGCTGATGGCCATGATGTGTTCCTGAAGCTTGAAGGAATGCATATTACCGGCTCAATCAAGTTCAAAACCGCAATGGGCCTGATCGAGGATCTCGAGCGCCGTGGCGTTGCCAGTCCCCAGGAAACGACCATTGTTGAATCCTCCTCGGGCAACCTCGGCGTCGCCCTAAGTCTTGTCTGCGCATCCAAAGGTTACCGGTTCATCTGCGTAACCGACCCGAAGGCCAACCGTTCGAACATCAAGGGGATGCAGCTATACGGTGCCGAAGTCATTGTTGTCGAAACGCCTGATCCGGTGGATGGTTTTCTCGGCACCCGTCTCAAAACCATCCAGCGGCTGCTTGAAACGGAGCCGAACGCGATCTGGCTCAATCAATACGCGAACACCGCAGCCAAGAACGTTCATGCCGAGCAGACGGCCGGCGAGATCATCGACGAATTCGAAAAGGTCGATTGGATCTTCGTCGGGTCGGGAACGACTGGAACGATCACCGGCGTTGCCGAGCGGCTTCGAGAAGCGTTTCCGCAGATCAAGGTCATTGCAGTCGAGCCCGAAGGTTCGGTTACTTTCGGTGGTATATCCGCAAAGCGCAACATTCCCGGGATTGGCACGAGCGTGCGCCCGCCGCTGGCAGACCATATCGTACCGGATGAAGTCGTTACGATTTCTGAATCGGAAACTGTGGAGTCCTGCCGCCAGTTTGTGCGCGACTACCATTTGCTGGTGGGTGGAAGCACTGGTGCGGTATTGCGAGCAGTTCGGGAGAAGGCATCGGAGTTCGCGCCCGGCGAGACAATCGTTGCCATCTCACCCGATCTTGGTGAAAAGTATCTCGACACAATTTACGAACCGACCTGGGTCGCTGCGAATATCGACCACAATCTCCCCGAACTGGAAGACGCGGACGTCGCCTGGATGGCCACCGCGGGCCTGCAGCAGCAGGTTCTCCAAGGGGAGGTCCTGATCTCAGCTGGAGAGCCGGTCGAAGCGCTCTACATTGTGCTCGATGGGGAGTTATCGGTCTCGATGGGTGGCAACAAGGTCGTCGCCGCACTATCAAGTGGCGACATCGTTGGCGAGATGTCGTTGATCGAAAAGCGCATTCCGTCAGTCTCTGTTGTTGGCACCACAGATGCCCGTGTCCTGGCAATTCCCCACTCTGAAGTGCGCAGCCGCCTCGAATCCGACACCGCCTTCGCAGCGCGGTTCTATGAATC
>JAJFHK010000323.1 GCA_021775655.1 Filomicrobium sp.
ATTGAGAGTGACGACTTTGAAGATACCTCTGCCATTACACAATCGGCCTGTGGTTCAGGCTGCGCATCCGGCACGCGGTACGCTTCTACCACCATTAGTAGAATCTGTTCTGGAAGCTTTTCGCGGCCGCCAGATGGGAACAAGGCCATCGCGAAGAATTAGAGCGAAAGTGGATGTGAACAGCGCTTCGAAGAGCCGCCCCGTTGATTACGCAAAACCCAGGCACGGAAACGATAAAGGAGTGAAGCCAATGACTCGTGAGCAGCTGACCGAGAAAATCCTCGCAGTGAAGCGGGCGAAAGGATGGTCGTGGAAATACATCACAGATACGATTGGAGGGATAAGCCCCGTCCTCGTCGTTGGAGCACTGCTTGGTCAGCAAAAGCTGCTTAAACCATTGGCCAAAAAAGCAGGTGATCTATTTGGTCTCGACGAAAACGAGACCGCAATGCTCAATGAAATCCCGATGCGCGGAATTCCGATGCCGCCGACTGATCCGCTCATCTACCGGTTCTACGAACTTGTAATGGTCAACGGTTTAGCATGGAAGGCATTGATCGAGGAGGAGTTCGGCGACGGCATCATGTCGGCAATCGACTTCGACTTTGACATGGAAAGGCAGCCTGATCCCAAGGGTGACCGCGTGCGAATTTCGATGTCGGGCAAATTCCTCCCCTACAAGTATTATGGTGCGGAGCAAGGTATCCAGCCTCTTGGCTACAAGGAAGAAGTGGAAATGTAAGTCCGAGGCGAAGGTCCGCCGTGAATGCTGCTGGCGGACCGATCTCTCATCCAACCCAGCAAAGCGATCGGCAATTAGTAGCGTAATAAGATGAGCACTGAAGAGAGCAGGCCGCCGTTCCCACCCTTCACAAACGAAACCGCTATAGAAAAAGTGCGCAAGGCGGAGGATGCCTGGAACACGCGCGATCCCGAACGCGTAGCGTCGGCTTATACGATTGACAGCCGCTGGCGCAACCGTTCGGAATTTCCGGTGGGTAGGGAAGAGATCAAGGTTTTTCTTACGCGCAAGTGGGCAAGAGAACTTGACTATCGCCTGATCAAGGAACTTTGGGCGTTTGCAGGCAACCGCATTGCTGTCCGGTTCGCCTACGAATGGCACGACGATGCAGGGAATTGGTTCAGAAGCTATGGCAACGAGAATTGGGAATTTGACCAAAACGGATTAATGCAGCGCCGTTTTGCCAGCATAAATGATTTGCCGATCAAGGAAATCGATCGGAAATATCGATGGCCGCAAGGACCGCGTCCCGCTGACCACCCTGGGCTGTCGGATTTGGGCCTTTGACGTTGCAAAGTGCGATGAAATTCCTTCTCTCGCTCAAATATCCTTGCGATCAGCTTTGAAACCATGCGGCCTCTTCCAACATGTCGGCTGACATTGGACACGGCTATTTCTCCGGCGGTGTTGCGACCCGACTCGATCGCCGCCTTTGCCACAGACTTTGGAAACGGACTGCTATAGCGATTTGGAGTTACGCCGCTGAACTCTTTGGGAATCATATTGGTTCCTGGAGATCCGGAAAACCGGCAAATCTGCAGTCGGCCAGGTTTCGCAGCCTAGTGACAGCGTTCCTGAAATCGACTTGGCATGCACAAGTGCCTGGCGGTATTTGTCGGCGTTCAAGTTGGCCCACGCGCTGCACGACTGGAGGACTTTCAAACTCGCATCCTCGGTTCGATCATCGAGTTCTACAAAGTTTTTCTTGGTTGGCGATCTCGTAGGAAATCGTATTTTCTGAATGCCGTGGATGCGGTTTTGTCGCCAACAATTCTCACTCCGGCGAGAAGCTCATTCAGCCGCAAGCATGCCTTCGCATCAAGAATTCTTCTTGGTCCTTGTCTTTCGCGGTGCAGCCGTCGATCCGCGGACAATCAATTCGGGTGAGAACTTGAAGTCATGATCCAGCTCGGCGGTGGGCCAATTGATCATCTCGACGAGAGCTTCAGCGGCCCTTCTGCCAATTCGACGAGCCGGGACGCGAAGCGTGGTGAGCCCCGGCTCGATTGCAGAGGAGCCACGGAAATCACCGATTCCGATTATTGAGATCTCGTCGGGCACCCTAATGCCAAGCGCTGCCGTTGCAAACATTGCGCCCTGGGCAATTACATCATTGGACGCAAAAATTGCGGTCGGTTGCGGGCTTTGCGAAAGGGCGTTCATAACGATCGCCTTGCAGGCCTGGACTTCGTAGGGACAAACCAGCCGCCGCTTGGTTGGCACAGCGCTGCCCGCCGATTTAATCGCACTCAAGGCTCCAGAACGGCGGTCGGCCGCGCGATCATTTGCAACCGGCTCAGCAAGGAGTAAAAGTATGTCGCTATGACCAAGTTCTAGGAGGTGTTTGACAGCTGCGCTGCCAGCTTCGCGATTGTCGATACCGATGCAAGGCCAGGGGTGACGGTTTCGGTAATTCCACAGCATGACAGTTGGAATATCGTGCTTCTCAATCTGCCGAACTGTGTCCGCATGGTGGTCCAGCCCAATCAAGCCGATTGCGTCGACCTTATTCAGGAGCAGCGACTCAGTGAGGATAGCTTCTCGGGCAAGGTCATAGCCGTGGGTGCCAATCAGCATTGTTCGGGCATAGCGGAACAGAGTCGTCGAAAATTCCTGAATCATCTCGGCGAAGATCGCGTTATCGATCGTAGGAACGACGAGACCGACCGTGCCGCTAGTCTGCGGGCCAAGCGCGCTCGCGGCATGCGGCACATAGCCGAGCTCATCAACGACGATTGCAATCCGCTTCCGAGTCGCCTCCTTCACTCTTTCGGGTGAGTTGAAGAAGCGCGAGACTGTAGCAGCAGAGACGCTCGCCTTTGCGGCAACGTCGGTAATGCTAGGTAAGCCATCCCTAAGTACTTTTCTAGCCATTCTGAAACTACATCACTGATTGTTCATCCATGAAACTCGATGCATACGGTATTTACATTTTTCACAGCGGCATTCGACTTGGCGGGTGGATTGCCGATCGGGCTCGCGCACTTTCTGAATGCTCTTGACTGTCGCAAATCCTGTCGCTTTGACGGCCCGCTTTTCGCTCGCTGCACAATTGACCATTTCTCCTCTAAAACCACACTGTTTGACTCTGAATTTCCTGCTTCACGCAGCCACTACTATCACCACCTGCTCTCAACGTTGCCCGCCATGTTGAGCCGTATCCGCGCTAAGACCGCCTATTTTGCTAAGAGCGCTTCTATGAGGCCCGGTGGCTCCTGGAATGCAGCCATGTGCCCGAAAACTCCAAGACTGGCTCCTGTTGTCGGGCTTCCGATGTCGCACTGCATCAGCCAGTTGCATGGAGTCCACTTGGTTGCTACTCGATCGAATAAGCTGGCGGCGGAATCATGGATGTAAATGGTTGCGAGCGCGTTTTCATAGTGCTGCATTATAACTCTATAAACAACCGTGGTCTGCGCACCGAGCGGCACTTGCTGTGCGCATCGGCGCGATTTCAGGGTGGAAAAACGTGGAATTCTTACAGCACTTTGGGCCCGTATTCACACTCACGTCGATGGCCATTCTCTGTGGTGGTACGGTTGGTGGATTGTTGCTGGGAGCCACACCAGGATTGTCACCAACGATGGCGGTGGCACTCTTAATCCCGTTCACATTCCATATGACGCCGATCCACGGACTCATGCTTTTGGGTGCGGCCTACACTGCAACTGTTGCGGGCGGCGCGATCAGTGCAATTTTGCTGAAGATTCCAGGCGCCCCGGCGAACATTGCGACGGCTCTGGATGGCAATGCAATGGCGAAGAGGGGGGAAGGCGCGAAAGCGCTTCAGATTTGCTTTATTTCCTCGTTCATCGGCGGCGTGATCGGAATATTCGTGCTCATCTTTCTGACTCCGGTTCTCGCTCAGTTTGCTTTGGGGTTCGGCCCCTCCCACATGTTCTGGATTGCGATCCTTGGCGTTACGATTATTGGTTCACTCGACTCGAAATCCGTCGTGAAGGGCCTTCTTGCCGGCGCAGTCGGACTATGGATCGCCATGATCGGCTACGACTCCATCCAAGGCGTCGAGCGCTTCATTTTTTCCGAGCATCTGGAAGGCGGGGTACATATCATTGCTGCGCTAATTGGCTTGTTCGCAATTCCACAAGTTATCGAAATGTTGGAAGGTGGTCGCATTCGTCATGACGTTGAGGTTGTCAAGGTGCAACCTCACAGCATCTTCAAGGCTGTCTCGGAAACAATTTCCAAATTTCGTGCCGCGACAATCGGTTCGCTCATCGGTGTTGTCGTGGGCCTCATTCCTGGCGCTGGCGGACAGATCGCGGGTCTGGTTGCCTACGACCAAGCAAGACGGTTTTCGCCGAACAAGGAACGTTTCGGAACCGGCGAGAGTGAAGGCGTTATTGCCGCGGAAACAGCGAATAACGCCATGGTTGGTCCGTCGCTTGTTCCGCTGCTGACGCTTTCTGTCCCCGGCAGTCCAACCGCAGCCGTGCTGCTTGGTGGTTTGCTGATCCACGGCATATTCCCTGGTCCCAACCTGTTTGAACAGCACGGTGACGTCGCCTGGGCATTTATCAACTCGCTCCTGATCGGTCAGTTCTTAATGCTGATCTTCGGTTTGTATATTGCGGGGTGGGCAGCTCATGTTGTGCGTATTCCGCCACCAATTCTTGCTAGCGGAATTCTGGTCCTGGGCATCTTTGGGGCCTACTCGGTGCAAAGCTCATACGCCGACGTTGTTGTGATGATGGTGCTCGGCCTGGGCATGTACTTCCTCTCGAAATTTGGATTTAGCCCAGCACCGCTCGTGCTCGGCGTAATTCTAGGGCCCATAGCAGAGTCGAATTACGTCCAGGGCCGCATCATTGCCGAAGCCGGTGATGGCTTGCTAGCATACTTCTGCACCGGTGGTCTCAACCTCTTCCTGATCGCTTTAGTTCTCGCATCAGTCGCTTACTCCGTGCTGACAGAAATCCGGATGCGCAGGTTCGAGTCCAATCAAGGAGCAATTGCGTGAGTGAGCAGCCAGAAGTTGCTGGTCGTTTCCAACAAAGCCTGCCGGCCGCCGCCCTGCTGGCGCTCGGGCTGTGGGTTGGCTACACCAGCTTCAATACCGAAGACCCGCAACCTTATCTCTTCCCGCAACTGATTTCTGTCGCGCTCGTGCTGCTGAGTGGAATGGCGCTATTTCGCGCGTTCAAAGGCACCAACCGCACCGGTGCAGGTGTGCCACTTGATCAACTTGGGCGGATCGCACCGGCCATCGGATTGATGCTGGTCTGTGTATTCGTGATGCTGCCAGAGTTGGGTTTTTACTCTGGCTCGGCACTTGGCTTCTTTATCCTGTTTTCGCTTTACGACCCCGCATCACACAAATCACCTGCTGTATGGCTGAAACGCCTCGTTATCACAGCCGGGTTCATGACCCTGATTTACGTGGTGTTTGCCTTGGGTCTTCAGGTCCAAACCCCGAGAGGTTTGTTCATCTAAACGGGCAATCAGATCTGGGAAGGATCGCCCACAACAACGTCTAAGGAGGACGTCGATGAAGAAATTCGCGTTAGGAATGGCAGCGCTCACGGCGATAGCCGTCGCATCCCCTCTGTCTGCCGCTGATTATCCCGACAGGCCTGTGAGCCTGATGGTTGCTTATAGCCCCGGTGGTGCAACCGACTTCCAGGCCCGTATCGTGACCATGGTCGCTGCAAACGAGGAATATCTGGGCCAGCCCATTGTCATCATCAACAAGCCTGGTGCCGGTGGCAAAGTCGGTTGGAACAACTTTGCTTCTAGCTCTAAGACCGACGGTTACGAATTGGCCGCCTACAACGTACCGCACTTCATCGCTCAATCCATCAAATTCAAAACCAAATACTCGATCGATAACCTTGAGCCGATCGCCAATTGGGGTGCAGACCCTGCTGTCTTCGTCGTCAACAAGGACAGCCCATTTAACTCGATGAAAGATGTCGCCGAATACGCCAAAGCGAACCCAGGAAAACTCACAGTTTCAGGCGCGGGTCTATTTGTAGGTCACCACATCGCTTACCTGCAGATTGAAAAGGCTCTTGGCAACGAGCTTAAGTACGTACCGCACAAGGGCGGCGCGCCAGCGATGAAGTCTGTTCTTGGTGGACAGGTGATGGCGGGTGTCAACAATCTGTCGGATGCATACCGTAGCCGTGACAGCTTGAAAATTCTCGGAATCGCAGATCTGAATCGGAATGAAGAGTTCCTGCCTGACGTTCCAACAATTAAGGAGCAAGGATTCGAAGTTGACGATTCCTCGGTGAATTTCCGAGGAGTGATGGTCCGCAAAGGCACGCCGCAGGATGTCATCGACAAACTCGCGGCCAAGGTCCCAGAGATGTTCAAGAATAGTCGGGTGGCCAAGCAAATGAAGGCTGGTGGTTCGCCGCTTCGCGTGATGACACGCGATGAAGTGAAGGCAATGTGGGAAAGACGTCAAAAGTTCCTGACGGAGCTTCTCGCGGGCCTCTGAGTTACCCGCTGACTTGGCATCATAAAGGGTGTGGCCGTAACGCGTTTTGCCGCGCGAACGGGGAAGTTACGGCCACACCGCTGCAACAAGAGTTTGTGTCGTTGAGCGGAACCCAACTCTGGTTTTATTGAGGAACACGCAATGGCTTCGGTGAGCACAAAGGGTGATATAGTGGCTGGATCGGATGCAGCTTCTGACGCAGAAACCAAAGTAGCAGCGATTGTAGCCCGTGCTCGCGCGGCAATGGATGCCTACGACAACCACGATCAGTCTCGGGTCGACGATGCAGTCCGCGCACTTGCATGGTCAATTTACAAACCTGAGAATGCGCAGATGCTGGCTGAGCTGGCGGTTGAGGATACAGGGCTTGGCGACGTCGAGTCGAAAGTTATCAAGAACACACGCAAGACCTTCGGGACATTACGTGATCTTCTCCGCGCCAAGACCGTCGGAGTGATTTTAGAAGACCCGGAGCGAGGTCTTGTTAAGTGGGGCAAGCCTGTCGGGGTCGTGGGTGCTGTTTGCCCGTCAACGAACCCAGCCGCCACTCCGGTTAACAAGGCAATGATGGCATTGAAGGGCGGTAACGCCGTTATTATCGCACCCTCGCCTGCGGGTGCGATCACGACGCGCCGCACCGTCGAGCTCATGCGGGACGAACTTAAAAAGGCGGGTCACCCGGAAGACCTGGTTCAGCTGATGCCGACGCCGGTCTCCAAGGAAATGACGCAGGCGCTTATGAACCAAGTGGACCTGGCGGTCGTTACCGGTTCGCAGAATAACGTCAAGAGGGCGATGCAGTCGGGAACTGTCGCCATCGGGGTCGGCGCCGGCAATGTTCCCGTAATCATCGACTCGACGGCGGACCTTGACGATGCTGCAAAAAAGATCTGCGCTTCGAAGATCTTCGACAACTCGACGTCCTGTTCATCCGAGAACGCCATCGTCATCCTCGATGACGTCTATGAAGACTCAATCGCTGCTCTTGAACGTGCGGGCGGTTGGCGGTGCAGCGAGGCAGAGCGCGAGGAGGTCCGCAATACGCTTTGGCAGGGCGGTAAGCTCAATCGCCACGTCATTGCCAAGCCAGCTGCGGTCTTCGCGCAAGTCATGGGGCTCTCCAAGGAAGCAGCGAGCCGCAAGTTCTTCATGGTGGAAGAATCTGCCGTTGGTGGAAAGCACACATTTGCAGACGAGAAACTCTCCCTGGTTCTGACAGTTTATCGCGCTCGCGATTTCGACGATGCCAAGGCCATCGTACGCGCCGTCCTGGATGTGACCGGCAAGGGCCACTCGACCGGCATCCATACGAACAATGCTGAACATGCCCGTGAGCTTGCTGCCGAAACCGACGTCGCGCGAGTGCTCGTAAACCAGGCACATACGTTCGGCAACGGTGGCGGATTTAACAACTGCTTGCCGTTCACCTTGTCGATGGCAGGCGGCACCTGGGCCGGCAATACGCTTTGCGACAACCTCAACTACAAATGCTTCATCAACCTCACACATCTCGTCTCGACAATCCCCGAGGATAAACCCTCGGAAGAAGAGCTTTTCGGACCTTACTGGGAACGATACGGGAAATAAGAAAGGATCCGAAGGCCATGAATTTCGAGGAACATGCGGCAAAGCCGCTGCTTGCAAAATACAACATCGCAGTTCCGGAAAGCCGCCTCGCGCATACAGCAGCCGAAGCCGAAGATGCTGCGGTTGCCATTGGACCGTGCGTTATCAAAGCTCAGGTGCCGACTGGCAAGCGCGGCAAGGCTGGTGGGATCAAGTTGGCATCAACGCCTGCGGAAGCGCGAGAGCATGCTTCAAAAATCATCGGCATGTCGATTGCTGACTGGCCCGTGGAAAAAGTACTGGTCGAAGCGCAGACACCGATTGCCAAGGAACTCTACGCTGCTGTGCTCAACGACAGCGCCACCAAGGGGCCAATGCTTCTGTTTTCAGCGATGGGAGGCATGGATGTCGAGGAGGTCGCTGAAAAAGACCCCGACGCCATGCGCCACTTCGCGGTATCTATCACGGATGGATTGGACCTTGCGACAGCACGAAAGGCGGTCGAAGGGTTGGGCCTTGACGCTGCCACCGACGAGTTGACTGCGGCACTGCTCAATCTCTACCGCGCCTACCGTGGGCTTGATGCTGAACTCATTGAGATCAATCCGCTGGTCATCACCAAGGACAACCACGTCATTGCACTTGACTGCAAGTTGACGATTGATGACAGCGCCGCCGCGCGCCAAGAAGAAATCGTCGGAAAAGCAGCTCCGGAGCGCTATACCGACCTAGAAGCCAAGGCGGCGGCGGCAGGTCTAAAATACATCGAACTAGGCGGTACCGTTGGCGTGCTGGCAAATGGCGCCGGACTAACAATGACGACCATGGATGTCGTTGCTCACTACGGCGGCACTCCGGCAAACTT
>JAJFHK010000324.1 GCA_021775655.1 Filomicrobium sp.
ACGTACAACCCGAACCGTGAGTATGCCGCGTTGCGACACGTGGCGCAGAAAACTGCCGAACACCCTTGCGCGTCACCAACACGTCGATAGATTGCGGCCCCTCGCAATGCCCTCCCTTCACAAGGACGCCATGAGCCCCCCGCTCTAGGAGCCACCGACCTTGCTCGACCATTTCGTCAATCGAACCCGCTTGCGTCCCTCCACAAAGAAATGCGGCTTCAGCCAGATTGGGAGTAACAAGCTTAGCAATTGGAATAATCCGACTAACCAGCACTTCAACCGCTTCGGGATCAATCAGACGATCGCCACTCGTTGCGATCATCACCGGGTCGACGACCAGCGCTCCTCGGAAATCTGCAATGAGTTTGCAAGCCACTGCTTCGATGATATTCGCACTTGCGAGCATTCCAGTCTTCGCGGCTCTTACATCAAGATCAGCGAGAACTGCTTCCAACTGCAGGGCCACGAAGTCCGCGGGAATCGATTGGACGCCAACGACACCTTGAGTGTTCTGCGCAGTCAACGCCGTGATAACGCTGGCGCCGTAGACGCCATGCACCGTGAAAGTCTTGAGATCGGCCTGGATACCCGCCCCGCCCGAGCTATCCGAACCTGCGATGGTCAGTGCGACCGCAGGCGTGCCCCTGACACTTGCCGAAGACGTCTGCGTCACTGCTCCAGACTCTTGCGCATGATATCTTCCTGCAGCCCTTCAGGTGTAACCCAGGCTTCGATCTGACCTAGAGCTGGAAATGTTTCAAGCATCCAATTGCCGAACACATTCATTGACCCGGTAAGAAACATTAGTCCGGTTAAAACCAAAAGCACTCCCATCACCTTTTCCATGGTTCCAAGGTGCCGTTTGAATTTGTGCATGAACGAGAGAAACGGACGGATCGCTACTGCGGCCAGAATGAATGGAATACCAAGGCCCAGTGAATAGGCCAGCAAGAGCGAGGCCCCTGCAGTCAAACTTGCTTCATTTGCCGCTAATGCCAAAACAGTCGCCAAAACCGGACCGACGCATGGTGTCCAGCCGAAAGCGAACGCCAATCCGATGACGTAAGCGCCAATCAGGCTCGCGCCTTCGACGTTGGCCTGATAGCGCGCTTCGGAATAAAGCAAAGGTATTTTGAGTACGCCCAGAAAGTGTAGGCCAAACAGAATAATGACGATGCCAGCGGCCATCGCCAATTCCGAGCGATAGGTCTGGATCCACTGGCCGAACACTGAAGCGCTGGCACCGAAGCCTACGAATACGGTCGTGAACCCCAGAACGAAAAAGATTGAGGCGAGGACCACCCTGGCCCAGACCTTGTTGTCGATACCGCCATCATCGGACATCTGATCGATTGTCGTGCCGCCCAGGTAACCGAGATACGGTGGCACGAGCGGCAGCACACATGGCGACAGGAAACTTGCCAGCCCGGCCAATGCGACTCCGAAATAGATATATGCGTCAGCGAACATGGTGGTTGCCTGATTCCATCTAGAATTGGGCCAGTAACATGCCCCCAAGCCGCCGGAGGCGGGAGCCCGCGACTTGTCGCACAAGGCTCTGTTTAGCGACAATCACAACTTCGAAGGTTAACAACGCTGTAACGCAGTGAAATCCGGTCCAGTACCCACAGATCCGATCCCCCCAATGCCGCGTTTAAGTGACAAATCTTGTGGGGCAGCGATATGATGAGCGCAGGAACGGGTGCCGAAATTAGTAAAAGGCACACGCCATCGAAGGCGAGCATCATAGCTATGGCCCACTTACTTCAGCGAGTCGCCCAATCGCGGGATGCGCAGGCGTTCGCGGAACTGTTCGAAAATTTTGCCCCCAGGATCAAGGCCTACATGATCCGGCAGGGCGCCGACCCAACCACTGCAGAAGAACTCGCTCAAGAAACCTTATTGATGGTCTGGCGAAAAGCCGGGCTCTATTCTGATACCAAGGGGAGCGCTACGACATGGATTTTTACAATTGCACGAAATCTGCGTATCGACCGCCTGCGCCGCGAAGTTCCTTGGCAAACCTTTCCTGAAGGCCAGGAAGAACAAGCGTCCGACGATATTGCGCCCGACGAAGCAGTGTCCGAACGAGAGCGGCGGGAACGCGTTCATGCCGTGCTCGCAACCCTTCCTGAAGATCAGCACGAGGTCGTTCTTCTTTCCTACATCGAGGGCTTGTCGCATAGCGAAATTGCTGACCGCCTCGATCTACCACTCGGCACCGTTAAGTCCCGCATGCGGCTTGCCTACCAAAAATTGCGCGAAAGCGTCGAGGATTTGAGATGACCAATAAAATCGAACATCACCCCGACGACTCCACATTGATGAGTTATGCCGCCGGCAGCCTTTCCGAGCCGCTGTGCGCAGTTGTCGCCGCCCACCTTGAGCTGTGCAAGGCATGCGTCCATGAAGTCCACGCAATGGAGCGCATTGGCGCAGCATTGTTTGAAGACCTTCAAGGTTCGCCCATCAATTCCGGAACGCAAGAAGCTTGTTGCAAAGCAATCGGCCAGCCCGAAAGCAACGCTAAAATTCCAGACGAACCCCAAGACCACAGCGTTCTGACCAGGATTCTAGGTAGCAAGTTAGCCGACATCCATTGGAAGCGATTGGGGTTTGGCATTTGGCACCATCCCATCAAACTATCGCCGAACTGCAATGGCGATCTGCGCCTCATTAAGGTCGCCCCTGGCCAAGTGATGCCGGAACACGGGCATGGCGGTTCCGAATTGACGTTGATCCTAAGTGGTTCCTACAGCGATGAGTTCGGAAAGTACAACGCCGGCGACCTCTCCGATCTTGGTGATGACGTCGAACATCGCCCTGTGTCAGACTCGCTTGAAGGTTGCGTTTGCCTAATCGCTTCCGAGCGAAAGGCGCGGTTCAAAGATATCGTCTCAAGGATCGTACAGCCCCTAACCGGCCTCTGAGCCTATAATGACCGCAAAAAGTTTTCCCTGGAAAACCGCCTGGATTACGGGCGCCAGCACGGGCATCGGACGTGAACTAGCGCTCGACTTGGCCGCCGGCGGCGTCAAAGTCGCTGCCAGTGCGCGTTCCGCCGACAAACTGGCGGAAGTGGCAACGATGCAACCCGGCATCACTGCCTATCCCCTCGACGTCACAGATCCCCAAGCGGTTGCAGCGGTGGTCGAAAAAATCGCCCAGAACTTCGGCGACATCGACCTTGCAATTCTGAACGCCGGCACGTGGCATCCAACTGAAGCCATCGACATCGACGGCGAAAAGGCAGCCCAATCTATGGCCGTCAACTATCTCGGTGTTGTCTACGGCATCGAGTCACTCCTACCTCGTATGCGCCAACGCGGGCTTGGTCATATCGCTATGACGGGTTCGGTCGCCGCTTATCGCGGGCTGCCGAAGTCGTGCCACTACGGACCGACCAAGGCGGCACTCAACAACCTTGCGGAAACGCTTGCAATCGAACTGAAGCGCGAGGGCATTTCTATTACGATCATCAATCCAGGCTTTGTCGACACGCCTATGACGGAAGTAAATGACTTCCCCATGCCGTTCCTTATGACCGCAGAAGATGCTGCCCGCCAAATTCTGAAAAAGCTACCCCGGAAGCCCTTCGAGATCGCATTTCCCTGGCAGCTTGTGAGACAGCTCAAGTTTGCTCAATTGCTGACGCCGGCTTCACATGTTCGCACGATGCGTCGCTTCCTCGGCTTCAACAACAAACCACGGAAGTGACCGGCGCTGATCGCTC
>JAJFHK010000325.1 GCA_021775655.1 Filomicrobium sp.
CGAATTCGCCGTGAAGTGCATTGAAGCACGCATCCGGCTTGAGGCTTACCAAGCTTGCGGCGATATTCCGATCGACGTCAATTTGCGTGACAGCGTAACCCTCGCTTTCGAGCGCATTGGCAACGGCTTCACCCGACATCAGAGATATTTCGCGCTCAGCCGACCAGCCACCCAGCAATACTGCGATATTCGCTTTTGTGCGCGGCGGAGGTGTTCCGATTGTGCTCATTGCAGGCTTTCGTGGATTGCCCTGGTCTAGCTGTTGGCATCAGTATCGGCAGGAAGCGCCAGCGCTTCGCCGATAGAGCGGCCTTCGAGAGGTATGCCGAGGCGGATAATTTCCCAGTTCAGCACAATGTTGGAATCTGCTTTTACGCGGGCGCGGACCGTTTCGCCGAGGCGTTCGAGATCTTCCCCGGTTGCGCCTTTGTCATTGATCAGGAAGTTGCAGTGCATTTCGGAAACGCAGGCGCCACCGACACGAAGACCGCGGCATCCGGCTGAGTCAACGAGTTTCCAGGAGCTGTGACCGGGTGGATTCTTGAATGTTGAGCCGCCTGTGCGTTCGCGGATTGGCTGATTTTGTTCGCGGTAGTCCGCGACTTCTTCCATCATTTTTTGGATCTCTGCGGGTTCACCAGGAGTCCCCTTGAACGTCGCGGAGGTGAAGATGAAGTCTGCTGGGACACTGCTGTGACGGTAGGTAAAACCCATGTCGGTCACACTGAGTTCGTGGATGTTGCCTTTGCGGTCGACGGCGCGAGCAGATTCCAAGACATCCTTTGTTTCGGTGCCATGCGCTCCCGCATTCATGCGCAAAGCGCCGCCGATGGAACCTGGAATTCCGCGATAGAAATGCAGTCCGGCGATGCCGGCCTCAGCTGCGGCGCGCGCGACCTTGACGTCAGGGACTGCGGTACCACTGCGCAGACGATGTCCGTCGAGGATTTCGGTCGTGCCGAACCCCCGGCCCAGCTTTATGACAATGCCAGGAACGCCGCCGTCGCGGGCGAGCAGGTTTGACCCAAGTCCGATGGGGAACACCGGCATGTCAGCGGGAATCGCTTTGAGAAAGTCGGCGAGGTCATCTTCATCTGCTGGAGTAAATAGAAGCTGCGCTGGACCACCGACGCGGAACCAAGTGATGTCGGAAAGAGCTGCATTGGCTTTGAGCCGGCCGCGCAGATTGGGAAGACGGGCGATAATGTCGCCGGTTAAGTCAGGGAACGCCACACTTTACTCCCCCGCCATGCGTGGTTGTTCGCCAAGCCATAATGGCAGCGCATTGGCCCATTCGGTAGAGGTTCCTGCGCCAACGCAGATGACCATGTCGCCAGCTTTGCCATAGCGTTGGATGAGGGTGGTCAACTCGCGAGGGTCGTCGATGGCAAGCACGGAGCCGTGGCCGGCCTTGCGGATCCCTTCCGCAATCGTGTGCTGATCGATACCATCTACTGGAGATTCACCGGCGGTGTAGAGCGGGGCAACGATAACGCTGTCAGCGTTCTTAAAGCAGGAGCAAAAATCAGCATAGAGGCTCCTGATGCGGCTATAGCGGTGCGGTTCAAAAACAGCAACCACGCGGCCTTTCGCGCCGGCACGGGCCGCTTCTAGGACCGAAGCGATTTCGACTGGGTGATGGGCGTAATCGTCAAAGATGGAAACGCCATTCCACTGGCCAGTCAGCTGGAAGCGCCGTTTTACGCCGGAGTAATTTGCGAGTGCGGTACGGATATTCTCATCGTTCACACCGGTGGCGATTGCAACGCCAATGGCAGCAAGCGCATTCATCGCATTGTGGAGGCCCGGTGCGTTGAGTCGCAGACCAGAGAGGCGGCGGGGCGCTTCGCCAGTAACGCGTGCGCCAAGTTCGACATCGAGGATGATGGCTGCGCCTTCGGCAGTCATGGAGACCAGACGAATGTCGGCATTCTGGGACCGGCCATAAGTAAACAAGCGGCGGCCGTCGCGACGAAGGTCGAGTTTGGTAATCATTTCGGCGACGACGGGGTGGTCGACGCAGGCGATCAATAGCCCATAGAATGGGACATTGCGCATGAAGTCTTCGTAGGCAGCATTCATTTTGCCGACACTGCCGAAGTAATCGAGGTGTTCTGGATCGGCATTCGTGACGACGCCGATCTGGGAGGGCAGCCTCACGAAAGTCCCGTCGGACTCGTCGGCCTCCACAACCATCCATGGACCATTGCCGAGGCGTGCGTTGGTGCCCCAGTCCTGAATGATGCCGCCAGTAATTACGGTCGGGTCTACGCCTGCTGAGGTCAGGATATGGGCGATTATCGACGTGGTAGATGTTTTGCCGTGCGTGCCCGTCACTGAGATCGTTGAATACAGCCGCATCAGTTCGGCCAGCATTTCTGCACGGCGGATGATCGGCAAGCCGCGGTTGCGGGCGGCTTCCAGTTCCGGGTTGCCATCTTTTACGGCACTTGAAATGACGATTTGGCGTGCGCCGACAAGGTTGACGGCGTCATGGCCAATGAAAACGCGGACGCCTTTAGTGCGTAATCGCTTTACGTTTGCGGAGTCCTTTTGGTCGCTGCCCTGGACAGAATACCCCTTGTCCATCAGGATTTCGGCGATGGCGCTCATGCCAATGCCGCCAATCCCGATGATGTGAAAGGTCCCAATCTTGCTGGGCATTTCCATAAGTCTGCTTCCCTCAAACTTCCTGTGACGCCAAAACCGGTGGATGGCATGCGCTGAAACGGTCAGCGACGCAAGTCATTGCGCCCATTGAATCATCTTATTCCGATTCCACAGCATGTGCCCCTGCTGGTAGCTACCCTCTTGCAGTTATTAAGCAATCATCCCGCCAACTCACCGACGAGATCAGCAAGGCGCTCAACAGCATCGGGCCGGCCCTGACCGCGTGCTGCGCTCGCTGCATTTAGAAGCAGCATAGGATCACCAATAAGGCGTTGCAGCTCAGCGGCCAACCGATCCGCATCGAGATCTTTTTGTTCGATACACCAAGCTCCTCCCGATTCGGCAAGGGTTATGGCGTTTTGAAGCTGATCATTGTCCAGTGCGTGGGGTAGCGGGACGAGGATCGACGGGCGTCCCATCACAGTCAACTCGGCAATCGTCGAGGCGCCGGCGCGTCCGATGACCAAATGCGAATTTGCCATGATCTCAGGCAAATTCGAGAAAAACGGGGAGACTTCAGCGTCAATGCCTGCGTGGGCATAGGCCTGTTGCACACGCTCGACATCCTCTTCGCGGGCTTGTTGGACGAGACGAAGCCGTTGGCGGAGTTCTGATGGAAGCTTCACCAGTGCTGGCGGTACCGTATCCGAAAAGAAACGTGCGCCTTGCGATCCGCCGAAGACGAGAAGCTGGACGTTGTCGGTCGTATCTGGCGTCCAATAGGGACGGGAAGAGCATTCAATCACGACGTTGCGGACTGGGTTGCCAGTCAGGCGGGCCTTTTTAGTGAGTGAGTCATCCAGGAATTTGAGGCGTTCGAAAGATGTGGCGATGGCATCCACGCGGCCGGCGAGCATGCGGTTGGCGCGGCCTAGAACTGCGTTTTGTTCGTGCAGACCTGTCTTGATGCCACGAAGCTTTGCGGCCATTAGTGGGGGGAAAGTCGGGTACCCTCCAAACCCGATGACCGCGGACGGGCGAATTTCGCCGAGCAGTTTGACAGCCGCTCCGATGCCTCGCGATAGCGTCCAAACTGTTTGGGCAACTGCGACTGGTGATTTGCCGGTGAGGGTTGCCGATGGGATTTGATGAATATTTCTGGCAGGAAAACCAGAGCCGTAACGGTCACCGCGCATGTCGGTTACAAGATCAACAATGTAGCCCCTTCGGCCAAGCTCTTCGGCCAATGCGTAGGCTGGAAACAGA
>JAJFHK010000326.1 GCA_021775655.1 Filomicrobium sp.
CGCCGTAGACTGACAGCGGCCTGACGGGCACTTACGAGTCTGCCGCGAACAACTGCAGAATCGAGATCGTCCAAGCTCTGCTCGATGGTGTCGAGTTCCTCATCCAGCGAAACAACGGCAGAATTCATCCGTTCTGTCAGACGTTCTGTCAGTCGGACAAACAGCTCTGGAATCCCGCGCGGACCAACGCCTTTTTCAGTGAGATCGGACAGAATGTCTCTTGGGGTCATCAACGGCTGATAGCGAACGGTAATGAGGCGGTTCGCTGTGACGAGCATCCGCAACGCCACCATGTCATCAGCGTCAGCGCCTGGATTGAGGTTCACACCACGAAGGATCGCCAGCAGCCCGTCCGCGGTTGAAAAAGCCCGCGGGCGGGTCTCAGCTTCGAGTAGCGCGCGCGCCGTCATCTCGGACAGCCCAGCGCCTTTGTTGAGCCAATCCTGCGTGCCACTTTCCGATCGGTCGAGATGAATCCACAGCGGCTGCTGCTCGCCGGTCCATTGTTTTATCGCATCCCAATCACACGCCGTTGCCCCCCCCTTTTCGTCAAGAAGGCAGGCGAACACCAGGCCGTTGTCATTGTTCAAAAGCACGCTGGGAAGAGCTTCCTTCTCCATGCCGATATAGCCCTTCATGTTTGCAGACCGCACCAGACGCCAACGCTATCAATGATAGCGAAATGATTTCTTCTGTTGGGTGATATTTTCTATGCATTGATTACGGCGGACGCTTGGATGTGTCTCCCCAGACGATTTTTACCAGTTGAGCCGATCTGTGTTGGGCGATTTATGATGATGAGGACCCCGCAGCCGCCATTCGTTCGAATCCGGCAGCAAGATCGGCTTTGAGGTCAGCGACATCTTCAAGTCCGATGTGAAGACGCAGGGCTTGTCCCTCCCGGTTCCAGGTCGTCGCCGTGCGGTAGGACGAACAGTCGAACGGTACGATCAAACTTTCATAACCGCCCCAAGAATAGCCCATTCCGAAATATCTGAGGTGATCGAGCATGGCGGCGAGCTGCGCCTGGGAAACGGGGTGGAGCATGATTGTGAAAAGACCGCTCGCACCGAGGAAATCGCGTTTCCAGATTTCGTGACCGGGAGTTCCAGGCAGGCCTGGATGAAGAACTTCAGCAACTTCTGCTCGGGTTTTAAGCCACTCTGCCACCTCTAAAGCAGAACGTTGGTGTCGATCAAGCCGGACCTGCATGGTTCGCAGTCCACGCAAACCCAGGAAAGTCTCTTCCGATCCGGCTGCGTTGCCAAGAGCGATAGACGTGCGCTTGACGTGCGGGCTCGCACGCTCATTTGTCGCGATTGAACCAAGCATCGCATCGGCATGACCGACGATGTACTTTGTTGCCGACTGGATGGAGACATCGACGCCGTGCTCAAGAGGACGGAAATAAAGTGGTGTAGCCCAGGTGTTGTCCATCAACACCCAGATGCCGCGAGGTCGCGCTGCCGCCACGATGGCCGGAATATCCTGCATCTCGAAACTTTGCGATCCAGGGCTTTCGGTGAACACCAACCGCGTCCTGTCGGTGAACAGTTCAGCAATGCCTTCGCCCACCAGTGGATCGTAGTAGATCGTCTTAACGCCGATGCGCGCCAACACCTGATCGCAAAATCGCCGGGTCGGAAAATAGACGCTATCGGTCATCAGTATTTCATCGCCCGCTTCGACGAATGATAAAATCGCCGTGCTCACCGCGTGCAACCCAGACGTTGCCAGCACCGTAAAACTGGCACCTTCCAACTGACCAATTGCGTCACACAGAGCATCGGTTGTCGGAGTCGTGTTGCGTCCGTAGGTGTAACGTTGATCGTAGGCAGTGAGCTGCGCGAGCGTCGGAAATAGAACCGTCGATCCGCGGTAAACCGGCGTGTTGACGAATCCGTGCTGTGAAAACGGATCGCGCCCGCCGTGTGTCACGCGGCTGCCGGCCCCCTGCGGGGTGCCACTGTCGTCTTTGCTCATATTCGATTCGACTCCAATTCCGGTGGCGCAAAATAGTGCGACCGTGCATTGCACATCAACGTTGCAAAGTGCCCGAAAGCGAGCCAATTGCGCGCTAATGTGCGGCTCCTCAGCAACATTGTTATCCTTGATTGCCTATCGATGGCCAACCATGCAACAGATAGACTATTGCTGCGTTGCAGCAAGCGCGTAACCTGTATTTGAAAGTTGATGCAAACGGGGTGCTGGCGGTGCGACGGGTCTGGCGAGCGAAGGCCAGAGGAATGAAATGACTTCAGTCGTCGAAATTGAAGGACTTTGGGGTTGGGCTGTTCTTGCAGTGCCGCTTCTCCTCTTGGCTGCAGCGGTGATGATGGCGCTGTTCTGGCCGTGCCGGGCCGAAGTTGTCACTCACCGAAATGCCGTTAGCGAAGCCCTAGTCGCTTCAGGTGCAACGCAGGGAACTGCAATCGAGTCGGGCTTAAGCAACTTTATCGTCTCGCAAACCGGCGATAAAGCCCGTCAGACTCCGAAAGGGCAAACAGGGCCGCTTACTCTTGCTACGCCGCTCACCGCAAACACAGAGGCGAAGACAGAAACCGAGGATATCGATATCGACGTATCACTCACAATCGGAACGCAACCAAAGGCTAGGGACAAGGCGTCCCAGGCAGCCGAGACCTCGGCGGCACATGCGCTTCTTGATGAAGCGCTTCGTGAGCGTGCAGCAGGTCGTGAGGGCGCTGCCGCGGAATGCCTGCGTGGAGCGATTATGCTGGCGTCGAAAGTAGGTGATCGGACGTTGCACGCTGCTGCTCGACTTGAGTTGGGCGATATCGCTCAAGCCGAAGGCGACCTGCAAACCGCATGTGAACAC
>JAJFHK010000327.1 GCA_021775655.1 Filomicrobium sp.
AGTGGCCTCATTGCGACACATTCGCGCCCCGTTGAAGCCCAAAAACGGCACTACCCCTTTTAGGTGGCGGTGGGATCGCGTCAGCGGCATTCGAAAAACTTGCTGAATGTTCCAGCGGCCAGGAGCCCGCAATCGGGTTCAGGACGACGAGGCAACACATCACGCGCCTGCGGGACACGAATGGGACGCCGGGCTGGGGGTTCAGCGCGCGAACGAACGCGGCTGGGCAGAATTTACCGGCGATCCATTCAAGAACCGCAGCGCCTGCGTGACAACCGGATGGTCGAGCCGATGGCTTTTTCTGATGAAACGACGCGCCGCGAGCCCGCACTGTCGCTCGGTAGCGCAGGCAATGGAAGGTTGGGCGGCGGTGACTGGATAGAGCCGGAAAAAGAGCCGCGCGACTGGAAGAAGCTGTTTCTCGTGCTTGGTCTCGGGGCATTGTCGTGGGTCGCAACCTACGTCGGGATGCTTGAGCTCATCGAGTCCAACATGGGCGACCTGCCAATCTTGCACAAAGTCATTATCGGCTTCTCGGTCGCGATGTTGATGACAATGATCATCTGGCTTCTCGACCAGATATTCAGCTCTCTGAATTTTACCACCAAGTTCGTCTACGTCTTCGGTTATCTCTTCCTGACCCTGATATCCGTCGGGTTCGGTTTCGGGTTCTACTGGAAAGTACTGGAAAGCCGCGGCGAGGCAACGCGCTCTGCAGAGTCCGCGATCTCCCAGGTGCAGACGTCGTTGCACGCCGGTTCGATTCGCATCGAGCAGTTGTCAGAGACGCTCGCTCAACTGACCCAGATTTCGACGTCCAAAGCGATCGAGGAACGTGAAAAAGGGACGAGCTGCCCCAATTCTCGCCCCGGAGATGGTCCGCGCCGCAAGTTGCGAGACGCCGACGCCCAGAAATTCGCATTTGCCGGTGAATTCGTGCGCGGGCGCGTCGGTTCGATAAAAACAGAGATCGGCGGCCTCGACACCGAATTGAAGAAGGTCGTCGACGGCGCCAAGTCCACCATCGATCCCGATTCAGGTACACGCAACGAATTCATGCGAGCCTTGAATCGCCGCCTGGATATGACGGTTGCTGGCTTTAATGCATTTCGCGGCGATCCGCAGCTTGGGCAAATCCGCAGCGATCTTGCAGCACGCGCCGAGCAGGCCGTATTTCCAAACGGGAGCGGCGGCACGTTTTCCTGCCCGGACACCCAATTGCAAACCGCCCTTCGCGGCGTCGTTCGCGCGATCGACCAGCTACCCGTAATGCAGCGGCCGCAGGTCGCCGCAGTCGAAGGCGCGGAAGCAACCATCGAAGCATTTCGCCGGTTGGCCGCAACGGTGCAAGGCGCATTAGTTTTCCAGTTACCTCCATCCGCCGATGAGTTGCGCGCGCTGCAGAAAAAGGCTGTGCAGTCGGCAACAGCCGGTGAAAAAGTACAGACGGCATCGATCTACGCAGAGCCCGTTGGCCTGTCCAAGCGCGACTACATCCCACTTGCGATTGCGGTGTTCGTTGATTTCTGCCTGCTGCTCGTTTCCATCGGCCGACCGATGAACCGGTTGAATGGTTTGGTTCCGGTCATGCGCGAAGCCGAACGCGGCCCGATGATCAAGATCCTCTCGCGCTTCAATGACATCCACCGCGATCCAGAAATTCGCCAGAATTTTGAGGTGTTCCGTCACGTCGTCTTTGATGTGCACGGTGCCTACTATGTTGCTGTGCCACTGGACGCGCCCTATCGGCCAAGCGGACGCAATGCTCAGGCAGGTTTTGGCTATGGTTCCAGCGACGCACAGGAACTGCAGCACGAGGCGCACCTTCTCGCCAATCTATTCACCGGGTTTGAGCAGCAGAAGATTTTCTCGCGCGTCTACAACCCATTCCTCACGACCAAGGCAATCCAGAAAAAACTCTGGCGCCAGGGCAGCAAGTTTGCCGGCTGTCAGGCTTTCCGCGTCTATCGCTTCCGCGACGGTGCATGGTCTGACATGATTCTGCAGGCCGTGATGGGAGCTGCTAAACGGGCTGAGGAGGATCGACGCGTTCGGGCTGCCACGGAAGCTGAAACCCGCGCCCATCAGCAGCCTGTAGAGGCAGAGCGCCCAACGGCGAAGGAAGGACAAGGCGATCACTGGTCGAACGGCCACGATCCACTCCAGGGCTTCGACACCGGTCTCAAACTTGCGCCCGACGTTGAGGCGCGCCGCAACGCGAATGGAGTGAGTCGGATTCACCCTGGCGCAATGAACGGATCGCGATATGGCTCTGATCGCAGACACGCGAATGCTGACGAAATAACGGCTGATACCGCGAAGAACGGCTCCTCTCGCCGCGCGGCTCGCACAAATGGATACAGCCTCGCCAGTGTTGGTAAGCGCCGCCGCGCCCGCGCCAGTGAAAAAGCGCCAGCAGCTAACGGTTCCGACGATCAGGTTTTGCGCTCTGCATTCGGCCGTTATGCCCCAAGTGCTGCGGCTGAATTCTATGCCCAGGCTGAGGACGACGATATTGCCGGTGACGACGGGATCGAACCGATCGCAATTCCCGCCAACGGCAACACCGCGCCAGCGGACCTAAATTCTACGAAGACAGAAAAAGCTCAGAGTAAGTTGGTTGAATCGGAATCGCTTCCCGTCGAACCCGCTGCTCCCAAAACTGATGTCGTTATTGCTCTTCCAGATAAGCGCCAGGGTAACTTTGCCGCCTCTGATGTCACCTTCCAAAGCGTCACTGCCGGGAATTTGCAGCCAGTCACGGTGGAGGAGCTGCCAAATGTTGAGCCCCAGACGACCGTCACATTAATGCGTGAAACGGCAACGTTTGCCGTAGCGGCCTCCGACGCGCGAGTATCGTCAGCCCTTGCCGCCGCGCACTCAGTGGAGGAAGCCCGGCCGACAGCGATAGTTGCAGAAGACAAAACGTTAACGCCTCCGCCGCTGCCAACCTGGGCCATTCAGCCCCCTGCAAAGACGGTTGACGAAGTCGAAACCGCAGAAGCGCTCGAAAGCGATGAATCAGATTTCGCCGAACCGCCATCCGGGCAGATTAATTCCGAACCGGCTGCCGACACCCGCTGGGAACTTGCCGGAGCTCCATTCGATACGGAAGGCCAAGACGATGACGACGCCACAATCGTCACGATTGCTCAGCGTCTGCGCCCTGACTCAAACAATTCCGAGGTGTAGCTCCAGGGCAGCAGTCACGCCATGAATTGGAGACTTTGCGAATTCGCGGCTCGGGCTGAGCCAGACTTCAACGGTTGTTTAACCGTCTTTGGCTCTTAATGGCTTTCGAACAAGGCAGCCCGCCAATTGGCAGGACGCCGGGCCCGGAAACAATAAAGGAAGAAACGATGCGCGATATTAATACCTCCGG
>JAJFHK010000328.1 GCA_021775655.1 Filomicrobium sp.
ATACGTGAGGAACTTGTTCAATATCGTTTCTGCGGCCGCAGTATCGATTTCATTTGTCGCCGTAGGCTTGCAGTCCGTCCCTGCCGGTGCTGGGACCCTGGAGAATCTGAAGGCCTACGGTAAGATTACTTTATGCGCGGACCGTGATCTCCTGCCGCACTCCAGCAGCAAGATGGACCCTCCGGGATTTGACGTCGAGGTTGCCAAAGAGGTTGCACGTCTGCTCGATCTCGAGCTTGGGTTCAAATGGGTTGCAGCTTTCAAGGGCTACCGCGCTATTCGCAACCTTTATTCGAACGACTGCGATATCTTCATGGGTCTTCCAAATGACGAGGAATTCCTTGAGGAAGCGCGCAGACTCGATGTTACGAACCCCTATTACACCGGTGGCTTTGCAGTTCTCCTAACCAAGGACGCTCCGAGCACCGATCTCGAGCATTACAAGACCGAGGGCGTCGGAGTGGACCTGATGACGGTCCCCGATTTCCGCCTCGACGCAAAGGGCTACGTTCGCAAGCTTTACCGCAGCACAGAAGAAGTTGTCACGGCGATGAGAGCCGGCGAACTCCGGGCTGCACTTGTTCCTGCTCTGGAAGCTGGCTGGCTTGCTCACACGAATAAGGACCTCGGTCTCCGGGTCCTCGATCGCACCGAGAAGCAATACATCTATCCGATGGGTTTCGGGCTCCGCAAAAAGGAGCAAGACCTTAAAGTCGTAATCAATGACGCGATCAAAAAACTCGAGGCGGATGGCACACTGACGACGCTGCGTAAGAAATACGGTGTGATCGAGTTGAAGCCCGACGACGGCACTGCAAAGCCAAAGAAAGCAAATGCTGAAGTCGGTGACGAAAAAACATCAGAAGTCGCCGAAGCGGAAAGCGAAGCCGAAGCAGAGGCCGCCGCGCTGAAGGCAGACTTCCCTGACGATCCCAAGTCGCTCGACATGGGACGCAAGCTCTATAAGCAGGCCTGCTATAAGTGCCACGGACCCAAAGGCGTTTCTGGTGGCACGAGACCTGATGTTCGTAAATTCAAAGGCGACCACTACGAGATGTTTGCCATTGTCCAAGCCGGTCGGCTCGAGTACGGCATGCCCGCCTTCAACGACTATCTTACTGCAGAAGAGATCCAGCAGATTGTCGTTTACGTTATGAGCCTGCCAAAACCCGATGATTGATGCTTAGTGGTCCGTGCCCGAATCGCTGTTAAAATCCCACAGGGATTGCACCGCGACAAAAGGGAATTGTGCAAACGCTCTCGCCAACTTTTCCCAGCGTTCGCGAACTGTGACGACGTTGTAGGCTTGCAATTGGAAGCCACATTTGAGGACAGCAGTCTGATCGACAGTCCGGCAGTTGGGGGCTTGGCACCAAACTACCGCCGAAGACCACTTCAATTGGCGTTTGGTAAGTTTGGGCAGGTTCTGCCAAACGCGGTAACCGCTTTGCGGACCTCATAGGCAGTGCCGTCCTGGCATTCGCACTACCAGAGGAGAAGTCTGCTTGAGACAAGTGCGATCCTCGCAACACCGGCAACCTGCGGGACCACGTCGGGTAAGTGCCGGCCTCCGCGCAATCATTTTGCCGGTCGCAGCCGTTGCCGTGATTTGGTCGACTTTCTCGATTGCCGAGGAAATGCCAAGTTACACGGATGCTTCAAAGGCTACCAAAAAGTGTGAAGAAGACACTCCTTCCAGACAAGCAATCCGTGGCTGTACCGATCTGGAGAAATCGCCCGCCACTGATGCAGCAGCACGCATTCGCACCTACACCATGCGCGGCTTTGCATGGCTGAAGGACGAGGCGCCACAAGCAGCGATCGCCGATTTTTCGCGCGTTATCGAGATGGATCCAGAAAATCTAGCAGCCTACAAGGGGCGTGCATGGGGCCATGAAAGACTATACCAGTACCGCGAAGCCCTGAAGGATTGGACACGTCTCATTGAGTTGAAATCCAACGACCCCGAGCTGTACCGTGAGCGTGCCTATACGCATCACCTTGATGGCCAACATGAGCGCGCTGTGGCTGACTTTACCCGGGTCCTCGAACTCGATAAGGAAAACCTGGATAGCCGGATTGGCCGCGCACTTGCCTACGACGCGTTAAATAAATTACCTGAAGCGCTTGCGGATTTTGAAAGTGCATTAAGGAACAATGCTAAGTATACGGCTGTCTATGTCGCTCGTGGTGAGCTGTGGGAGCGTCGCGGAGAACACGAGAACGCAATTGCGGACTATAAGAACGCACTCAGACTCGGAGCAACCAGCAGAAAGGTCAAAGGGGCTTTGAAGCGGCTTGGAGCATTGGGCGGTCCGAAGGAGAAAACACAGTGAGCGAAGCGCCATCAGCCTGGTCCAGGCAACGCGCTGGATTCGGAATTGCGGCTAGCGCTGCCGCTGCTTTGTGTTGGGCAACTGCGGCAATCGCTGGCGGGCTACCGAGCTACACAGAACAGCCCCAGCCGCCACCTGCAGCAGAATGCGAACCCGACACACCAGCCTACTACGCAATCCGTGGCTGCTCCGCTTTGCTTGGCTCACCTGATACTGACCCTCAAACACGCATACGCATATTCACTATGCGCGGGTACGCCTGGCTAAAAGAGGAAGAGCCGACTGCTGCCATCTCCGATTTCACGCGAGCAATCAGGCTTGATACGACCAACGCTAGCGCCATCACAGGCCGCGCGCGGGCTCACGATCAGCTCAAGCAATATCAGGAGGCCGCCGCCGACTGGACACGTCTGATTAACTTGAACTCTAAGGATCCCGAACCCTACCGGCAACGGGCTTACACATATCACCTCGACGGCAAGTTCGAACTGGCTGTTGCTGACTTCACGCGTGTTCTCGAACTCGACAAGAAACATTTGGACGGTCGTATTGGCCGCGCCCTCGCCTATGACGCGATGGACAAGTTGCCCGAGGCGCTCGACGATTTCGATAAAGCAATCAAAGTAGACGCCAGATCACCAGCTGTATTTCAAGCCCGTGCCGAGATGTGGGATCGGCGCAAAGAAAACAAGAAAGCGATTGCCGACTACGAGGCATCGCTCAGGCTCAACTCAATTAATCTCAAGATCAGGCAAGCGCTCCAGCGGCTCGGCGTGTCACATCCTAACCCATGACGGGACGAGCCCGCGAACCGACAAGAGAACGGAGTGATGAAGTATGACGAAGCACGAACCATCTAGACGCGAAGCGCTGGCTCTTGCCGCTGCGGCTGTTACAGGCGTTGTCGGAGGCAGCCTCCTGTCGCCTCGCGATGCGGTGGCGAAGGCACCATTTTCCAAAGAAAAATATGATGCGTTTTATAATTTTTCGTTGGGAGACATGCAGGTCAGCGTGGTCTCCGACGGCTATCTAGGATTTGGAGATGGTCGCAAATATATGATCGGTCCGACGAAGGAGGAGATGGGCGAGCAGATAAAATCGCATTT
>JAJFHK010000329.1 GCA_021775655.1 Filomicrobium sp.
CACGCCTCGTCGGTGGCGGCTTTGATGGAAGGGCTTAATTCCGGTGCGGTGACAGCACCATTCATGGCGGCTTCCGATAGCGACTGCATGATTGTGATTGGTGCACGGCCGAACCAGAACCACCCGGTTGCTGCAACCTACCTCAAAGACTCTGCGGCTCGCGGTGCCAAACTTATCATTATGGATCCGCGTGGGCATGGCGGCGGTCTGGGTCGGTACGCTTCGCATATGCTTCAGTTCAAGCCCGGTGCGGATGTCGCCCTGCTGAATGCGATGCTCAATGTGATCATCACGGAAGGCATGGTCGATATTCAGTATGTGCAGGCGCACACCGAGGGATATGATGCGTTGAAAAAGCGCGTTGCGGAATTTACTCCCGAGGCAATGGAAGCTGTTTGCGGCATCGATGCGGAGACAATTCGTGAGGTGGCGCGCCTGTATGCTCGCTCTGAGCGCTCGCTCATTTTCTGGGGCATGGGGATCTCGCAACATACCCATGGCACCGACAATGCGCGCTGCTTGATTTCGCTGGCGCTTGTCACCGGGCATATTGGGCGCCCGGGTACTGGTCTGCACCCATTGCGCGGTCAGAACAACGTGCAGGGTGCTTCGGACGCCGGCCTCATTCCGATGGTCTATCCCGACTATATCTCGGTTGAAGATCCTGCAGTGCACAAGAAGTTCGAACGTCTGTGGGGACGCCCACTCAATCCAAAACGCGGACTGACAGTCGTCGAGATCATGACCGCGATCCATGACGGCGAAATTAACGGCATGTACGTCATGGGAGAAAACCCGGCAATGTCGGACCCGGACGTGCAGCACGCTCGCGAGGCGATTGCGGCGCTTGATCACTTGGTTGTCCAAGATATCTTCGTTACCGAAACCGCGTGGCATGCTGATGTCATTCTTCCCGCCTCGGCCCATGCGGAAAAGTGGGGTACGTTCACCAATACAAACCGGCAAGTGCAGCTTGCCCGTCCGGTCGTGACGCCGCCAGGAGAAGCGCGCCAGGATTGGGAACTTATCCAATCGCTTGCGCAAAACGTCGGTCTGGACTGGGACTACAAGGAAGTCGGGGAAGTGTTTACGGAAATGGCGTCTGTGATGCCGTCTCTCGATAACATTTCGTGGGAGCGGATGGTTGCCGAAGGGGCGGTCACCTATCCGTGCGACGATCCTGAAAAGCCTGGAAATGAAATCATCTTTTCAACGTCGTTCCCGACCAAGTCGGGCCGCGCGAAGATCGTTCCCGCCGAGCTTTTGCCACCAGATGAATTGCCTGATGCTGACTTCCCAATGGTGTTGACGACCGGGCGTCTTCTTGAGCATTGGCATACGGGCTCGATGACCCGGCGGGCGGCGAATCTTGATGCCTTAGAGCCGGAAGCGATTGCTGCCCTGCACCCGGCTGAACTAGAGAAGATGGGGCTAGCGGCCGGCGATTTTGTCGAAGTCTCAACGCGTCGCGGATCGATCCGGCTGAAAACGCGTGCTGAGCGAGACGTTCCAGAAGGGATGGTCTTTGTGCCATTCTGTTTCGCGGAGGCGGCGGCGAATCTGCTGACCAACCCAAAGCTTGACCCCATGGGTAAGATTCCAGAGTTCAAGTATTGCGCAGCCAGAGTTGAGAAGGCGGAAGAGCCAGCACATGTGGAGGCGGCTGAATAGGGTGCATTTTGCTGACACGGTAGCGGTGCTGCGCTGAGAAAGGACGCCGGCTTGGAGGCAGTGCTTTCGCAAGCACCTGAAGACGAGTCCCTGGCAAGGGCCTTGCGACGTGCATCGAGGTATCTCGATGAACTCGATCCGGCGTTGCCGCGGCGCAAGCGGGCTGAAATCGTTGCCCGCGCAATGCTTACGGTTTTTGAGGTCTATTACAGCCGTTCAAGAGAAATTCCGTTCGCACATAAGCGACTGTTTGAAACGCGAAATTGGCCGGAGACGTTCAAGCTGAGCCTTGAACGCCTCACGATATATGGCAAATATCTCAACGCCGTCGTGCCGATGCTGCATGAAAGGTGGCCGGAGAATATTCCCGATGAGCGCGGGTTCTGGGTGGAGATAGAAGCGGCGTATCTTGATTTCATTCATGGGCGATATGAAGCCGATCTTGCCTTTGCATTCCTGCGCTCTACCCGTCGTGTCGTGCGGCAGGGCGAGTGGGCGCCTGTGGCTTATTACGCCGGGCGGGATGCTGATGGTCCGGACTACGAGATCGGTCACGACGTGACGCGCACGTTTCCCGTTTCGGGGAAAGTTAGTCCTGGAGCAATCGCTAACGTTTTGAAGGTGCCGGGCTTCGATGCGCCGTTTCGCGATCTCAACGGCGATGCCAAGCTTCTAGCTGACGCCATCAATGTAGAACTGGAATGCCGTGCGGCTACCGTCAACAGTACGGTGGGGCTGCAGGTCATCAATGCTGGTTTCTTTCGGAACCGGGGCTGCTACATCGCAGGGCGGGTCTGGTATAAATCCCCGATTGGCGCTGAAGTTGCTACCGGGAAGGGTGCAAACGCTCCAAAAGGGCAAGAAATGGAACGCGGTTTCCTTCCCATCGTCATTGCACTTCTCAACGAGAAAGACGGCATATTCGCCGACGCTTTGATTCATGAATCGGATGAAATCCACCGTGTGTTTTCTTCGGCTTTGGCGAATTTTCATGTAACCGAATACGCCTACCACCAGCTCGCCCGCTTCCTGCATGAGTTGATGCCGAAGCGACCGTTGGGGCTGCACTACTCCACGATTGGCTTCAACCACGCCGGCAAGGTGGCAGTGATGCGGGAGATGGTTGGGGAGCACAACCGCACGCAGGAATTCATCGA
>JAJFHK010000330.1 GCA_021775655.1 Filomicrobium sp.
CAGTACAAATCCGATAAGCAAGTAGATGAGCTGATCTGAATCGGTTGGTGTGCCTGCAAGGACTACGATTGCCGCGGCCAGCACCGATCCGGCGACGAGGGAAAGAGTCGCTTCGGGAACCGATTGGATTCCCTTTATGCGCATTTGTTGGCGAGATATGTCGGCAGTTAGTTCCAGGACCTTGGCGCGTGCTGCTTCGACGGCTTCGGGTGACAGTGGTTCGCGCCGCTTGGTAGTTATTGATTTGAAATATTCCAGGCGCTTTGCTTCCGTCGCTTTGAGGAGGCCGGTTGCGACACTCGCGCGCCTACCAGTGAGGAGGTAGAGCAGTAGAAGCGGCATGATCGCAATGAGTGCGATTGCGATGAGCATTGGCTGGGAAATGGCCAACACTAAAACGATTAAGGTGCACAGTGTCGCCAAGCCGGGGATCAGTGCCAGAGAGAGTGCGCTTCGCGCGTAAGTCTTGATGGCGCGGTTTGCGGCGGGCCGGAAATTTTCCAAGTTGATTAGCTCGTCGAACGAGGGGTGCCGCAGATAGCGCTCGTAGAGCACGTGCACGGTGTGTCCGGTCAACGCGGACTGCAATCTCTTCGACAGGTAGCCAGCAAGTCCGGCAAACAGATAAATCGTTAGAATGACGGCTCCCGCGATCCAAGCGATATCGGTCTTTGTCGCGCCTTCTAGCGGCAGTCCGAGCCACTTGCCGATTTCAAGTGCCCCGGTCCAATCGAACAAAATGAGTGCGGCAACTTTGATGGTGCCGGCGAGCGCCAGAATGTTCAGGCCGCGGGCCAGGATCGAGAGCACGGTCGTTGCGAAGAATACGCCAAAGAAATTCTCGCGCACCAGTGCGAGCAGTTGGCCAACCTCTGCGCCGAAACGTTGAGCGGAGCCAAGCCGCAAGGCGGCCAGATGGTCCAATAGCCCCGTTGTGCCGGTCTTCTGTTTCCCCGTCGCCGAAGCTTTGGAGTGCGCTGCGTCAACCTCGCTCGTCGCCATGAACGGCACCTTAGTTCAGTTCAGATTTCGTCGATGATTTTCTGTTCGACTAGGAATTCGACGATTGAGTCTGCAAGTTCTTCGGGAGACTTTGAGCCGCCCTTGATGATCAGTTCTGCTGACTCTGGTGCTTCGTACGGCGAGGAGATGCCGGTGAAGTTCTTGATCTCCCCGGCACGGGCTTTTGCATAAAGTCCCTTAGCATCGCGAGACTCGCAGATTTCGATTGGCGTGTCGACGTAGAGTTCCAGGAATTCTTCGCCTTCGAAGCGTTCGCGTGCAAACCGGCGTTCGGCGCGGAACGGTGAGATGAAGGAAACAAGGGTTATCAGGCCCGCATCGACCATCAGGCGGGCGACTTCTGTGACGCGCCGAATATTCTCGACTCGGTCCGCATCAGTAAAGCCAAGGTCACGGTTGAGACCGTGTCGCACGTTGTCACCGTCGAGCAAATAGGTATGACGGCCCTGAGCATAAAGCCGCTTTTCTAGAACGTTGGCAATTGTCGATTTGCCCGAGCCTGAGAGCCCGGTAAACCATATGCAGCAGGCCCTTTGGTGTTTCTGTGTCGAGCGAGCCTGCTTATGGATGTCGACGGCCTGCCAATGCACGTTGTGAGCCCGGCGAAGCGAATAGCGAATCATGCCGGCGCCGACCGTCTCATTGGTCAGGCGGTCGATCAGAATGAAGCCGCCGGTGGCGCGATTGTCTTGATATTGATCGAAGACTATCGGCTTTGATACGGACAGATTGCACAGCCCGATGTCATTCAGTTCCAATTGGCGACTGGCGATGTGGTCGAGATTTTCGACGTTGATTTTGTGCCTGATGTCGCTGATCTGGCAAATGGTTGATTGCTGGCCGCACCGCAGGATGTAAGGGCGGCCCTTGAGAAGTGGGCGCTCGCTCATCCAGACGATGTCAGCGGCGAATTGGTCTGCGACTTCGGCGCGGTCGTTTTTCAGGCAGATGATGTCGCCGCGTGAGATGTCGATTTCATCAGCGAGCGTCAGCATGACGGCATCGCCAGCGGATGCCAATTCGAGATCTCCGTCCGATGTGACAATGCGCGTTACTGTGCTGGTCCGGGCGCTTGGCAATGCCACAATGTGATCGCCAGGGCTGACCGTGCCGGAGGCCAATGTGCCAGCGTAGCCCCGGAAATCCAGGTCGGGGCGGCACACCCACTGTACTGGCATGCGCAGTGGCGAAGTCGCGGTTGCGCCGGAGACATCGACGGCCTCCAGTTTCTCAAGTAGCGTCGGTCCTTCGTACCACGGAGTATTTTCGCTGCGGGTCGAGACGTTGTCACCGGTGAGTGCGGACAGTGGAATCGCCGTTACGTTGGGGATTCCAAGTTCCGCAGCGAATTCTCGGTAGTCCTTTTCAATCTCAACGAAGCTACCCGCATCAAATCCGATGAGGTCCATCTTGTTGATCGCAACAACCACGTGCTCGATACCTAGAAGATGGGCGATGCAGCTATGGCGCCGGGTTTGGGTTACGACGCCCTTACGGGCATCGACCAGAATGATCGCCAGGTCGCAGCGTGATGCGCCGGTGGCCATGTTGCGCGTGTATTGCTCATGACCAGGCGTGTCGGCGACGATGAACTTGCGGCGCGGGGTCGAAAAGTAACGATAGGCGACATCGATCGTTATGCCCTGTTCGCGTTCGGCCTGAAGTCCGTCAACCAGTAGAGCGAGATCGAGGTCGCCCCCGGTCGTTCCGAAGTGCCGGCTTTCGTTGGACAAGCTTTCCAGCGTGTCTTCGTGGATCAATTGGCAATCGTAAAGAAGGCGGCCGATCAGCGTTGACTTCCCGTCATCAACGCTCCCGCAAGTGAGAAAGCGCAGAATCGGCATTTCGTCGCCGCCTGGGGCATTCTGGATTTCGCGACCAGCGGCTTTCGGTGATGCTTTGGCGCGCGCTGCTGCCTCGTTCATCAAAAGTACCCCTCTTCTTTTTTCTTTTCCATCGAGCCGGTTTGATCTTTGTCGATCATGCGGCCCTGGCGCTCGGAGGTGCGCGCGGCTTTAATCTCATCAACGATTTCGGCAACGCTATGTGCGGGTGATTCAATAGCACCCGTCAGCGGGTAACAGCCAAGGGTACGGAACCTGACGCGCTTCATCTGAGGGGTTTCGCCCGGCTCGAAGGGCACGCGATCGTCGTCGGCCATGATTAACATGCCATCTCGTGTGATCACGGGGCGTTCTGCGGAAAGGTAGAGAGGTACAATTGGAATGTCTTCGACGTAGATGTATTCCCAAACGTCGAGCTCAGTCCAGTTGGACATAGGAAACACGCGCATCGACTCGCCGGGTGACAAGCGACCGTTGTATGTTTGCCAAAGTTCGGGACGCTGCTTTTTGGGGTCCCAGCGGTGATCTGCGGTGCGGTGGGAAAATATGCGTTCTTTGGCGCGGGACTTTTCCTCATCGCGGCGCGCGCCGCCGATGGCTGCGTCGAACTTGTGTTTCTCAAGTGCCTGACGCAAGGCCTGTGTCTTCATTATGTCGGTGTGGGCCGCGCTGCCGTGCGTGAATGGCCCGATGCCTTCGTCGACACCTTCCTGATTAATATGCACGATGAGATCGAGACCGTGACGGGCGGCGACTTCATCGCGGAAGGCGATCATCTCGCGGAATTTCCACGTCGTGTCGACATGAAGTAGCGGATAGGGTGGCTTAGCCGGATAGAACGCCTTCAGTGCGAGGTGCAGGAGGACAGATGAGTCCTTACCAATCGAATACATGAGCACAGGCCGCTCGAACTGACCGGCGACCTCGCGCAGGATATGGATGCTTTCGGCTTCCAGGTCCTTTAAATGCCTGCTCTTTTGCACAGATCCTCGCTCGCTTATTGTCATTGATGCGTATGGTGTTTCGCCTATAACGCTGCGAGTATCTACAGGCCTCTTCGCGGGATGCCAAGTTGTCCAAGTGGCGCGGGCAGTGAATGGTGTGTGGAACACTCCTCAGGCACGTTTCGCGCACCAAAATTTCCCTTCTTTCGGCGCCAGAGGGCATGGTTTCCTGGTGGCATGGCAGATTGGTGGCGAAATGTTTCGCCACGGCTGTATTCGCGTGGAACCGCTTGCCTGTAAAGGTGCCAAGTGGCGTGTCCAAGTATCGGCATTACAATGATCAAGTCGCGAAACAGTGGCAGCATACGGACAAGAGGGCGCCAGCGACGATCAGGCCCCAGATCGCCGTTGTCTCGGGGGTCTTCAAAACAAGCACTATCGAAGTGGCAGCAGTGGAGCCAGCGCCGATATTTAGTAGCGGCAATCGTGTCGCCGGTTAATGCCCCTTCGCAGAGGCGCATATAGCGTCGAGGCGACGTGGAAGCTTGAGCAGTGAGTTGTGGCTTCAGAAGACCGAAATTGACCTGGCTCAAGAGCAGATTCCATGGTGCATGTTATAGCGCCAACCGCTGGTGTTGGGACGCGCACGCCTGGATGAGAAAGGAAGCCAATGGTCTCTTTAAGTCGGGTTGAGGCTGATCCATCTTCGCGATTTGTCGTGAATTCAGTCGTGTTCGATGCGCCTTGGGCGTGGCTTGCGGCAGGCTGGCGGGACATTGTTGCGGCACCTGCCCTCAGTCTTGGGTACGGAGCGGTATTCGCCGCCATCTCGATTGCACTTGCATACGGTCTGACACTGGTTGGCTGGCAGTCGGTCGTAATTGCCCTGGCGGGCGGTTTTTTGATTCTTGGGCCGCTATTTGCTGTTGGCCTCTATGAAATTTCGCGCCGTCGTTCAGAAGGCAAGACGGCTAACTTCGACTCGATATTCGGGCTGAGCGTGCACTCGCCGTTGCAGCTTGTTTACATGGGCTTTGTCTTGCTTTTCATCTTCTCAGCATGGCTGCGCTTTGCGTTCTTACTGTTCGCGATATTTTTTGGCGATGCCGCACTGCCGCCGGCGGAACGCTTTATTTCCGAACTTTTGTTCACTCCGCACGGTCTTGGACTTCTGATCTTTGGCACGCTGGTCGGAGCTGGTCTGGCGCTGTTGGCATACGCGGTTTCAGTGGTGTCGGTACCGCTTCTGCTTTCGGAGCGCGTGGACTTCTTGACCGCCATTTCCATTAGCATTCAGACCGTCGTGAAGTACCCGGCGCCGATGTTGTTGTGGGCAGGGTTGATCGCAGCGATCATGGCATGCGGCCTTGCGCTTGCTTTTCTCGGACTGATCGTGGCGTTCCCGCTTGTCGGGCATGCAACATGGCATGCCTACCGGGAGTTGATTCACGTGGTGCCTGAATAAGACTGGCTCTGGGCTCGGCAATATCGGCTTAGGAAGGCGCGCGCTGGCCAGATCCTCGATGCGTGTCGGTCAGGACACGCGGTCCTGCTTTGCGTCTGCTGGCTGGTCCAAGGCTGTTGGTTCGTCGTCATCAAGAATACGGTAGGCTGCCCCGTCGAGATCTTCGAACTGGCCCGACTTCAGAGACCAAAGAAAACCTGAAAGTCCAAGCAGTCCTAGAAACAACGCGGCCGGTATGAGCCAGGCAAGTGCAGTCATGGTTTCGGTCCAATCCTGTGCATTTTTCGCGGGTCGTCACAAGTTCAGCTTTGCCGTTGTCAGACGCAAGGCGTTGGCGGTCACAACGATTGAAGACGCCGACATAGCGATGGCTGCGATTAGAGGCGTGACGAATCCTGCCATGGCAAGAGGAATACAGATTGCGTTATAGCCGGCTGCGATGGCGAAATTTTCAAGCGACATGCGGCGGGTTCTGCGTGCAACTGCGATTGTCTCGATTACCGGGTTAAGTCTATTGCCCTGGATGATGCCATCCGAAGCAATTTGACTGACCTCGACCGCAGATGCCGGCGATAAAGAAGCGTGCGCCGCTGCTAATGCCGGCGCATCGTTAAGACCGTCTCCGACCATCAGAACGCGCCGCCCTTCGATTCTTAACCGATCCAATTCAGCGATCTTTTCGTGCGGCCGGCGGCCAGCGAACCAATGCGTGATGCCACTGGCCTCTGCCGCCTTCTTGACAGCCGCTTCGTGATCGCCGGAAAGCAGAGCGATGTCGAAGCCGGCGGAGCGAGCCTGTGCAACGGTGTCTGCAGCATCAGCACGTAGTTTATCGGTGAAGTGAAATGCGACCGGCGTCTTATCCATAGCTGAGACGAAATACAGGGATGCGCCTTTGTCGGTTTCAGCATTGCTTCCTGGTGTCGACGCGCCGCACCATTCGGCGGAGCCAAGTCGCGCTTCGGAACCGGTCCCGCTGATGTATGACAGTCCTGCGCCTGGAGTCTCGGTGACGTTGCCGCGCGAGTGAAAATCCAAATTGCGTTGGTGCGCGGCCCTGACGACGGCTTGTGCATAAGGATGGCGGCTTGCAACGGCGATTGCTGCTACGGCAGCGAGGGTTTCGTCGCTGATTTCGACCGCGTTGGTCAGCTCGGGCTCGCCACGGGTCAACGTCCCGGTTTTATCGAATACGATTGCGTCGATTTCACCGAGCCTTTCCAAGCCATCGGGTGCGGTCATGATGACACCGTTCTTGAATAGCCGGCTGGTGGCCGCGACCTGGACCGCGGGGACGGCAAGTGCCAAAGCGCAAGGGCAGGTGATAATGAGTACGGAAATGGCTGTTGTGAGAGCCGTCTCCCAGCCTGCTCCAATTACAAGCCAACCGATGAACGTCGCAAGCCCAAGCGCGTGTACGACTGGCGCGTAGAGAGCGGCAGCCCTATCGGCGAGGCGAACGTAGCGACCCTTGTTTTGTTCGGCGGTTACCATCATCCGGGCGATTTCGGCGACCAGTGTGGCTTCGTCGGCAGCTGTTGCTTCGATCTCGATAGGTGCCGTCAGCGAAACC
>JAJFHK010000034.1 GCA_021775655.1 Filomicrobium sp.
GCACTAGCTGTGACCCTGTCTTTTGCCGCTGATGCAGCAGCTGAGAACTTTGGCTTCGGCTCAACGCCAACCGAACAGGAAATCGCTGCTATCGACATCGACGTGATGTCGGATGGCCGCGGATATCCCAAGGGTTCGGGAACCGTTGCCCAAGGCAAAGAGGTCTATGAATCGAAGTGCGCAGCCTGCCATGGCGAGAACATGGAAGGCGTCGGAGATGCAGGTGGTGCGGCCCTCATCGGTGGGCGCGGTTCTATCGGCACGCCAAAGACGAAGAAGACTGTGGAGAGCTATTGGCCATATGCCTCGACGCTGTTCGACTACGTCAAGCGCGCAATGCCGTTCAACGAGCCTGGTTCGCTGAGCGACGACGAGGTCTATGCCGTTTCCGCTTACATCCTGCATAAGGCCAACATCATCGATGCCAACGCAACGATGAGTGCGGAAACAATGAGCAAGGTTGAGATGCCGAACAAGGATGGGTTCATTGCTGATCCGCGTCCGGATGTCTTCAACTATCGCTAATTCAAGAACCTGCTGAACCGGCTTTCGGCCGGTTCAGCTGCGCATTCACTTCCCCGTCTATTCCTTAATTGCGTGAACCTGCGGCTAGCTTCTGCCTGATATTCGTTAACACTCAGAAAGCTGGTGTTGAGCGGAGCCGCAGATTCCACATTAGGGCCGCGAAGCCAATGGCGAGAAGCGGTCCGCCAAGCAGATTGAACAGCGTCAGTCGAAGCCCCAATTGCTCAACATCTTCGCGCATGGACCGGCGAATGCTGCGCAGCTCCCGGCGGAACGGCAGGAGCTTCGTGCGCAAGTCTCGGATTTCCTTCACCAGAGAATTGGGTAGCTGTTCTGCCGTCTTTGCGCCTGTCGTTTCAAGAACCTTCGCAATTGCTCCTTCGACGCCGGCGATGCGCTGGACATAATCAGATTCTTGCGATCGGTAACGTGCCTGGCCTTCTTTCAACATCTCCGCGACCCGGGTGAACGGGCGGCGCAGCGCGCCTCTTGAGCGGATCCCGATCAGCCGTGGATTGCCGGTTGCGTACTCGACCATGTTGATCAGAAACGCTGCATTGTCGTTAAGCGGTCGCGTTGTTGTTCGATCTCCGACCGTCACGGCCTGGAGCGCCATGGGGTCGAATAGCCAATCCGCATCGGCGACAACGAACACGCCGGCAGCGTCAGTCTTTGCTACGTGGGCTTTCGGCTCCTTCGGCGGCTTCACCTCGTCGTTTACCTGAGGCGATTTGGAGCCAGTGGATGAAGACTCGGCCGAGTTATCTTCACTCAGGCTTTCCATTTGAACAGGCCCATCGAAGGCGCTCTCGAAGGGACCAGCGAGAGCTGCTGCAATTGAATAGCCTCTTTCGCCGGTTGGCTTAAAGTCCGCAGCCAGCGAGTCAGAATCTTCGTCCTTGAACTTGTCGCGGGGCAGCACACCTGAGCGATCCTTCGTGGTCTGCACCAGTGCCACAGCGGAGGCATTTTCAGGGTCGATATCGAACGCGCCAGCTTCCGAAAACAAGAGCTCATTGAGGCTGGCGGTGACGGGGTGGGATGACGATAGCGCTGAGCGCCTGGCGCGCAGCCAGAAGGGAAAATTGAGCTTGCGCCCGTCGCTGCCAGTCACCAAGGCAGCAAGTTCGCTGTCACCGACAACTGTGCCGCTTTGATAGCGCGCACCATACTTAGCCAGAAGATCGGAGATGTCGTTCGTCTGGCTACCGGGTTCCGGCTGCACGGCCAGCCCAGCGCGATTGAAGCGTGGATAGGGATCGAGCATGACGATCAGCCCACGACTGGCCATTACGTGCTGATCGATGGAGTAGAGCATTGAGCGCTTCAATATTCGGGCATCGATAACGATCAGTGCATCGAGCCCTTCAGGCAGCTCGCTGGCAAAATGAGGAATCACGGCGACGTCGTAGTTGCGCTTAAGATCTTCCAGCATTGCAAGCCCCTCGCGCAGGGCGGTCGCGTTTTTTGATTTCAGCAGCGGAGAGAGCAGTCCTATACGGGGTGTTTTTTTGCGGCCGAGCGTATTGATGGCAAGCGCCAGATCGTATTCGAGAAGCTCAGCGCGTTCCTCGTCGAAATAAGGAATGACGCCTTGTCGATCTGCGTGACGGAAAACGGCCCCTAGAATGAAACTATCTCCCGAGGTCATTGGGATACGGCGCACACCGGCAGCTCTTGCGGTTTCCTCAACCTCGCTGTCTTCGCTGGTCCGGTTCTCGACGATTTTGATATTGCCACCGGCATGACCGCCGATCTCTCGAAGCAGGTTGCGGACGCGCTTGGCATGTTGGCGCACACGCGCAGGGATCTTAGATTCATCGTCGCTATAGTAGAAGTCGACCTCAATTCCGGCAGGTGAATTCGCAGCAACGGAACGCGTTTCCGTGTGCAGTGTGAACTCCTGCGTGGCGGTGAGATCGAGCGAAAGCGGTAAGCGTGCGGAGCCCGAGAGAAGAATGACAGCCGCGACTGCTGCCAAAAGGCCAATGACCCAGGCGTGGAAATCGGCTGGCTGCGCCTGACGGCGACGCTCGACTAGAAAAGTTGCGCCAGCAAGTGCGGCTGCGATCAGCAGAAGCATCGTGGCAACACCAGCTAGTTCGAGAAGGCCCTGTGCCATACGATCCAGCCAGTATTTCGGACTGATCGTATTGAGAGAAGAGGCAATTGAAGCGGCGGGACTGGTTCCCAACACCTTTGCAGCCGTATCCCAGCCAAGTAGCAAGAGCACGGTCAAGGCGGCGAGACCCGTGACGTATGCTGCAACGTGATCCTTGGTGAATGCTGCAGCCAAAATTGCGACGGCATAGAATGCTGCAAGCAGCAGGGCTGCGCCAACATAACCAGAAGCCGCTATTCCCCAGTCCGGATCGCCGAGGTAGCCGACAGTCACGATGAATGGTGCGGTCATCGCGAGCGTAAGTAGAAGCACGAGAGTACCGGCAAGCCACTTTCCAGCAACGATGGCGCTTGTCGGTGCTGGTAGTGACAGCGTCAGTTCCAGACTGCGGTCACCTGGACTTTCGGCAAGCGCCCGCATGGCAAGTGCTGGTGCCATCACCAGCGCAACCCACGGCAGAAAGGTCCACTGAAGTTCAAAAGTTGCAAGGTCGGTCGTATAAAATTCGGCGACCAAGAAGATGCAGATCGCCAGCGCCAGCAAAAACCAGACCTGGAAGAGCAACGTCAGCGGAGC
>JAJFHK010000331.1 GCA_021775655.1 Filomicrobium sp.
AACTTGAGGAACCAGTCCTGCAAGGTGCGAAGCTGAGCCAAGTCGCGTGTGCCGGTCTTGTCGACCAGGGCGTATTGATAGATCCAGCCAACACCTGTTGCATCAGGGCCAATCTGCGGCACGGCATTGTCAGGCAGCGAGCCTGTCGTCGACGACAATGCTTCAATGACTCGCGACCGCGCCCAATACTGGTCGACATCGTCCTCGAAGATCACATAAACGAAACTTGTCCCAAACAGCGAGAACCCTCGAACATCTTTCGTCTTGGGCAATCCAAGCAATGTGGTCGAAAGCGGGTAGGTAACAAGGTCTTCCACGATTTGCGGCGACTGGCCGGCAAACTCTGTGCGGATGATCACCTGCGTGTCTGTCAGATCGGGAATCGCATCGAGTGGCGTCTTCTGGACTGCCAGCCATCCCATCACGACGAGCGCCAGCGCGCCGATCAAAACCAAAAGTTGATTCCTCACCGACCAGTCAATGATTTTGGCGACACCTGATTTGGTGGGATCGGTCCCGAGGTCGTGTCCGGACATGGTTCTTGCCTCCGTAGCCGTCAGTGTTTGTGATCGGTCATCGGCCGGGCGGAAGCTTCGGCGGGCACTTTCATTTCAGGCGGATTGTCTGGTTCAGAACTTGGCTTAGCCTTGGGCCAGGGCATTGGTACGGCTTCACCCCGCCCATATGGATTGATGGGACGGCCTACGAGTTGCAGCCATTTTCTGCCGCTGGCCTTGTCAGCAAACATGGCCACTTTCTTTTCGGTGTAATGTCCCGGTGCTCCGTCGCGCATCCAAGGCTCCAGAGCGATAACGAGTTCAGACAACGCTAACTGCAATTCACTTTCAGTTTGTGCTGTCTTGCTCTTTTCCAGCGCCTCGACGGCGTCGTCCATAACGAACGCCAGTTGTGAATGCTGGAACTGCGGCCAGAGTAGCGTTTTGATTTCGATGGCCGGATCGAGAAGTTTGCCCTCGACCTGATAACCGTCGACCAGTGCTTCGTGCTGATAGAGCGCTGCGTCAACCATGTGATCGAGCATTGCGAGCTGACGCTCATCGAGTTTCAAGAGTGCTAGTGGTAGCTGCAGGCGTTCCAACTTTCTGAAACTTTCGCGTAGCGCACTTTCTGAATCGATCAGGAACTGGCCGGATATCACGATGTCATCGCCAGCTTCTATTTCACCGGAAATCTCGGTCCAACGACCCGAGGTCAGGCCTGTCTTGACGGCGCGTGGTTCGAAGCGTCCCTCGCCAAGTGAAGCAACGACGTACCGGATGCCGCCACTTCTGAGAATTGCTTCAGAAGGAACGGCCAGACGTTGTTCTGGGTCAACTTCAAAGGCAACGTCCGCATACGCGCCGGGACGCAACTGACCATCAGAGTTGTCGAGGACCAGGCGCACTTGCCCGGTCCGCGTTTTCGGATCGACAGTCGGATAGACGTATTCGACTTTGGCGAATACTTCGCGTCCTGGAATGTTTGGAAATGTTACGCGCGCGGTGCCGCCCGGCTTGACGAAGGTAAGGTCCTTTTCGGATACACTCACCATCAGCCAGATCTGGGAGTAGTCTTGAATGCGGGTCAGCATCGTCCCGCGTTTGACGTAGCTTCCCGGACGCAGTTCAATCATCGCAACCGTTCCATCGAGATCGGAATAGAAGGGTACGAACTCCATCACCTCGCGGCCTTTTTCTAGCTGCTTGATGGCGCGTTCCTGCATTCCAAATGCCTTCAGTCGTGTCTTTATGGAGCGGATACGCGTGCCGTTACGGCCATTCAAAGCATCGAGGTAATCGCGTTGTGTGACGATGAACTCAGGCGCATACATCGTGAAGAGCAGGTCGCCCTTATTGACCTCATCGCCTACCGCCCGAATGCGCAGATCCTCAATCCAGGCTTCGGTTCTTGCGGTCATCTCGGTCTGCATGCGCTCGTTTTCCGCAACGAGGCCAAAGCTGCGGATAATTCGACCGAAGCTCGATTCCTCTGCCTTGGCGATCCGAACGCCCATGGTCTGAAGCGTTTCAGGCGCAATGGTAATCGCGGTGCGTTGCTGGCTAGCTGAGGCCCCGGTAGTTTCAGAACCTGTTTCAATTTTTACGAGGTCCATGCCGCAGATCGGGCAGCTACCAAATGCAGTGGCGATGTAGTGGGGATGCATCGGGCAGGTCCACTTGACCTTGCCCTCGTCGGATTTTTCGGCGGAGATTGCCCTTGCAGTGAGGAGCACCTCGGCTCCGACCTCATTCAATCCCGGCTGCCAGGAATTCGGCATGCCTGAGAAAACGTTCATCGGCAGCGGATTCAGTATCAGCGCGGCAGACAGCAATAGGGGCGGCATGACTCCTGTTACTGCGGTGCTGTGTTTGCAGCCCTGATGATTACAATTTTTGTCGGGCATTCCGAATTTCTCCGCCGGTAATTGGTGCGAAACGCGTTAGACGCGATTCGTCTTTAGCCACGACCGCGCCGGGGCAATGTTTTAGCGCTGCTCGCCAGTTCTTCGATGATTGGACAATCGGGCCCACCGTTACCGGCACAGCGATTGACAAGGCCCTCAAGCGTGCTCGCAAGACCTTGGATCTCAGCTGCTTTCAGCTTCAGTTCCTCGAGCCGGTGGGCGGCGAGAGACTTGACGTCAGCGCTGACACGTCGCTCATCGCCATAAAGCCCAAGAAGAGCGCGGCAATCTTCAATCGAGAAGCCGAATTCCCGTGCGCGCCTCAGAAACGAGAGGCGCTGAACATGTTGGTCCGAGTAGTCGCGGTAACCATTTTCCTGCCGGTCT
>JAJFHK010000332.1 GCA_021775655.1 Filomicrobium sp.
CGAACAGCTCTTCGGCAGATGGATCCCCCATGGCCAGGCAACCCGCCGAAGCATTCTTGCCGTGGATCATGATGTCACCACCAAGATCCTTGCGGCCGTCCTTCTTCGCCATTTTGCGATCGAAGGCATTGGGATAACTGACGCGCAATGAAACGTGGAAGGCGCTGTTCGGGTTGAGATACGAAATGCGGTAGATCCCCTCGGGGACCTGTTTGTCGCCACGCTTTAACTTCGGCCCACGCTCGCCGCTCGCCGCCAATACCCGGTAGCGGTGAACATAGGTCCAGACGCCCTCCTTCGTGCGTGCGTGGAGTTCAAGAGCTTTCTCATCCTTGATCGCGATATAGGCAACTTCGGCTGGCGGCCACGCGACCTTGGCGGTCTCAAACTTTGCCTTCAGGCGGCTCAGCGCGGCTGGCGAAATCTCCGCGAGACGCTGATTTAGAGTATAGCGTCTTTTTCGAAGCTTCTTAGGGCTGCGAGAAAGCTTCTTAGGTTTCGAATTCGATTGTTTCGTCGACGTGACCGGCTGTTCCTGCACTTCGACCGACCACGATTCTGGGTTGGCCGCTACCTCGACGGCTTCAGGCAAATCAAGATCACCAAAATCGGTGTCGAAGAACGAAAAGCGTGACGGCCGCATAATGGGCTCAGGGCGCGGAACCCGGACCCGTTCAGGCGTGACAACCAGTGATGGGCGCAGTTTATCGCCCTGCTGCACGATCGAATTCGTAGGCCTCGTTGGACCATCCAATGAGACAAGCGCCAGCGTCGTCCCCGCACACGTCATGCAGGAAAGAACAATGGCCACAAGAGTGAAACGCTTGTTCGCGTTCATACCATGCTCACCGACAACCCAAGGCTTCAAAAACCTTGGGCGAGCATGTCTGATTCGCGGCCTTCGGTAGACCCCCTGCTCAAGCGCGGATCGGCACAGTTATGGTCGAATAGAGGGTTATGTGGAAAAACCGTTGCGGGCGGGGCCAACGACGGGCGGTGACAATACAAATGAGACCTTCGAGGCACCCGATTCACCTTATTGTGAATCGTGAAACTTATTCCAATCTGAGCTGCAATGGCTCCATCTCGATTCCATCAAAATGAGTGGTCCAGGTCGAGCCCGGTAGCGCCGGCATCGCTTCCGTCAGGGTCCCTGTCGTGACGATCTCCCCGGCCTGAAGTGGTTGGCTCGCCGGATAGCGGGTAATCTCGTCGGCAAGATGCCCCAAAACCTTCAACGGCCCGCCCAGGACGTCACTTGCATGCCCTTCTCGGTGGTCGCCGGTATCACAACTCAATTTGACGCTGAACTCGCGCAGCACCGCCAGTGCCTTCAAGCTGTCCGCCGGCAGGCTGGCCTTGCTTCCGATGACCAGCGCACTGTGCATTCCGTATGCGGCCGCCCCGTCTGCGGCGCTGAATTTCCAGTCAGGGAAAATCGAATGCACGATTTCGAATCCGGCAGCCACCCAATCCACGCAGGCCAGCAGTTCCAATTCACCCATGCCCGATTCTGGCGCCATTGAGAGATGAAGCACCAATTCCGGTTCGATCAACGGCTCGGGCAGACCAGAAACCGGAAAGCTTGAATCCACCGAGTTAGCTTCGTGCACCGTCCGGTCGTAGACATAATTCCACACGGGGGCGGAAACACCGAACGTTTCCCAGATATGGCGATTGGTGAATCCAACCTTGCGGCCGATGGATGTCTCGCCCCGTGCCACACGCAGCGCCTTAACGCAGGAAACGACTTCATAAGCCGCTGGCAAATCGAAACCTTCGTAGCGTTGGGAGAACGGCACGACTTGGTTATGCGTGCCAAGGATCGCAACAAGCTCCCCACTGATTTGCTGAGTCGAAATTTGGTCCATGTCGGAGCCTGCCGATTTCGTTCTGTCAAAGCGAACCATAAACGCATTGCTTTTTTTGGCCGCGACAGTTGCCTCTAGCGTTCTGGATCTGACACTTAATTCCGGGTGTAAATCGGATCGTGTCAGTGCATTCAAAGTAACCGACAAAACCAACACGACCAGCTATGCGTGCGGGCCTTGGCCGCTTCGATTGGAACAGCGGACGGTATCGGCCCTGACGCCGAAGTCGGGTGATTGATCTTCCCCGGTTTCCCTGGACACCTGAACTAAGACGCTGTTTGCGCTTGGGCGCCACATGGGCCTTCTCAACCTCCACGTTGCTGCCAACCCCGTCCCGTCACGCCCCCTAAAACATCGCCGAATGGACGCGGTCAGGCGGATTGTGGCCGTCGACGAAGGTCTTGATATTGATGATGACCTTTTCACCCATGTCGACGCGGCCCTCGATGGTCGCCGAACCAAGGTGCGGCAGTGCGACGACGCGGTCGGACTGCAATAATTTCGGATTGACGGCGGGCTCGTGCTCGAACACATCCAACCCTGCACCGGCAATCGAGTTGTGCTCAATGAGTCTGGCCAATTCATTCTCGTCGATGACCTCGCCACGCGCCGTGTTGACGATATAGGCATCGGGTTTCAAAAGCCGCAGCCGCCGCGCCGATAACAGATGATAGGTTGCCGGCGTATGCGGGCAGTTGACCGAAACGATGTCCATCCGTGCAAGCATCTGGTCGAGGCTGTCCCAGTAGGTCGCATCGAATTCCTGCTCGATCGCTTCCGGCAGCCGGCGGCGGTTATGATAGTGAATCTGCAACCCGAATGCCTGCGCGCGCCGGGCGACGGCTTGGCCGATACGCCCCATGCCGATGATGCCAAGCCGTTTGCCAAATATGCGGTGGCCAAGCATCCACGTCGGCGACCAGCCAGCCCACTCGGTCTGCGGATTCTTCATGTAAAGGGTTGCTTCAGCTAGCCGACGCGGCACGGCAAGGATCAGCGCCATCGTCAT
>JAJFHK010000333.1 GCA_021775655.1 Filomicrobium sp.
CTTCCGCTGTCGATGCTGTTCGCTCGATTGCTGTTCGAATCTGTCGAGTTATGTTTTCGTCACGCGCGATGAGGCGGCCGTCGTCTGCAAGGCGGAGGCTCTCGTCGGTGTCAAATATGCGCCTGGCCTCTTCGTTGGCGACGATAATGTTTCCATTCACCAGGGCGATGCACATACCAATGCCGATATGGTCGAGGGCGCAGAGCGCGGCCTGATAGCGCAATCGTAGGAGCGTAAAGGTCCGATTGATTTCGACGACCTTTGCGACGTGCGGCATCAAGAATTCGAGGTCCTGCCAGAACGATGGCGGTACTCCCGACCAATCCGTATCGACCTGCACCGCCAACATGTCGCTCCATCCGCGATTACTGCTGAGGCGTGCTGCTGCACGATGCTTGACCCCGTATCGCTCCTTGAGGAATACATAGTCCTCACGTTCCGCGACCTCTTCTCGATTTGGCCAGACATCGGTATCGAGGTGAAAAGTTCGCGTCGGGTGCATGCGCAGTTGTTCAACTGCATGCTGCTCGTAGCGGCCGAACTCCCGGAAATATCTAAGGATGTCCTCGTCACGGTAGGCCGTGCACCACTTTTGGACCTGGAAAGGCAATCCGACGAGATCGAAGGCCATCAAGATGGTGCCGCGTGCCTGCGATGACTTTGCGATCGCATCGAGGGCAGCGGGCCACTTGCCGTCTGAAGCAGCAGCGTCATATATCGCTGGAAGTGCACTTGCTAAATCGCGATTCATCACCGACCAGGGTCCCAAGCCATTGGCAACTCGCTTCTAGGCGGGCCTAGTTAAGTGCAGTTTCCTCACGGAAGCAAAGTTCAAATCGTTGCGGCCAGGCCGTCAGACGCAAGACTGCGCGCGTTGCCGGTGCAAGAACAGAACGATCTATGAGCCAAAATTGGTCCGCTATGCGGGTACGTGGGCTCTTGGCGGGTGATTGGAGCGGGTGATCGGGATCGAACCGACGACATCGACCTTGGGAAGGTCGCGTTCTACCACTGAACTACACCCGCGAAGCACGTTTTGGGTTCCACACTTCCTAAAGTCGTGTGGAGACGTATGTTTTGGGTTCCACACTTCCTACAGTCGTGTGGAGACGTATGTTTTGGTTCCACACTTCCTTTGCTCAACACTGCGCGAGCTTGTGTCGACGGGCTAAAGTCGTGTGGAGACGCGTACCCAATCGGTCACCGGACCTTGCTGCGCCGCCTCGGCGCGAATAACCGTTGGATCCGCGTAAGGCCCAGAAACCTAGCATGGCGGCCAATTGCGCGGTAGTGGATTTCGCTTCGCCTAATCAACCGGCCATAAAGCCTTTGTGAGTTCGCGCGCGCCGGGATGCGTGATAGCGAAGAAACTGGAAAATTGCGCTACCCAGCTGCCGTCGCTATCAACGGGTCGCGGGTCGTGATGCCGATGAAGGGGAATACGAGTTTGAGCACGATTACTGCCTTAAGAGACAATCCTACCGCACCGCAAAAGTTTACAGACCCCGACTGGACGGCAAAAGGCGAGCGGCGGGCCAAAGTCGGGCTGACCAAGCTCGACACGCTTTGGATCAACACGGGCACTTTGTGCAACATCGAATGTAAGAACTGCTACATCTTCTCGAGCCCAACCAACGATGCGTTGGTCTACATTTCGGCAGAGGAGAGCGCTCGGTTCCTCGATGAGGCCGAGGTCGCCGAGACTCGCGAGATTGGGTTCACGGGCGGTGAGCCGTTCCTCAATCCCGAATTTCCCGACATGATGGAAGATGCGTTGAAGCGTGGCTTCGAGGTCCTCGTTTTGACGAACGCCATGCAACCGATGCAACGACCGCGACCGAAAGAGCGTCTCCTGGACCTCAAGGCGCGGCTTGGTGAGAAGCTCACCATGCGCGTCAGTCTCGATCACCACACTCGTTCATTGCATGATGATGAACGCGGCGATGGGTCATTCGACAAAGCGCTGGAGGGTATTTCCTGGCTGTCTGACAGTGGATTTCGTCTGGCGATCGCCGGACGGATCAGCCTCTACGAGAACGAAGATGAGGGCCGCGAATCCTATCGGGCGCTCATTACCGAACATGGCTGGGATATCGATGCGGACAATCCCAAGCAACTCGTTTTGTTCCCGGAGATGACGGATATAGACGACACTCCTGAAATCACCACGGACTGCTGGGGCATTCTCAATATCAAGCCGAGCGAAATGATGTGTGCCCACTCCCGCATGGTGGTGAAACGCAAGGGCGCCGGTGCGCCGGTGGTGTTACCGTGTACCCTGTTACCGTTTGACGAGGCCTTCGAAATGGGGGAGACGCTTGAAGAAGCCGCACGGGCCAATGGCGGTATGTTCGAGCGCGGCGCCGTGAAGTTATGCCACCGGCACTGCTCAAAGTTCTGCGTGCTCGGCGGCGGCAGCTGTTCCTAATGGAGCCTGCGGATACAATCCGCCTTGCGTCAACCGGTTGACGATGTTTGAACAGTTCGAACCAAACAATCAAGGCACCTGCGCTCGTGCGCAGGTGCCTTGATTGTTTGTTGCAGCTTTGGAGATGTCGTTTCAGTTACGCACGGTTGCGGTTACGCAGAACGCGTGGGAAGTCGTCGTCCGAACTTGAATAGCGGCCGAAGTCAGGGGGCTCTTCTGTCCCATGAGCGGGTTGCGGCTGAGCCGGTTGCTCGGCGGCAAACCAATCCTGCTGCCGGCCGGGCTCAGCAAATCCTTGTTGCGGCTGACGCGTTGCCGGTGCTTGTCCTTGCTGCGGAGCCGGTGAGCGCGGGCGGGCAGATTGCGCAAGTTGTTGCTGTCCACCTGCATTTTCGGGGGCGTGTGCTGGATCTTTTTGTGCCGCAACGCGCGGTGCAACACCGGTGAACCAAGCTTCGATCAGATCGAGTTCGGTAGCTGAAAGCTGAAGACCCTGGCTCTTGCAACGAGCAATTACGAAGTTGCGGAAGCGGCTTGAGAACAAGCTGGCGGAGGCCCCCTGTTCGAACCAGGGGTCAGCTTCACTGACAACTTCGAGGATGAAGCGTGCATCGTCTTTGCGAATCTCTACGCCGAGGTCCAAAGCTCGCTGGCATATGTTGACCAACGTCTGCGTGCCGGTGAGACCATTGGCGTTGATTTCTTCCGCCATAACGTCGAACAGGACGCGGTATTCAGGCGGCGAGATTGGCGGGGCCTGACAGGCTTCATGAATGCGCGCGATAGATTTCTGAATGGCGCTGGCATTGCCATCTGCTGACGGGGTCGTCGGCACTTGCGGAGCGCGCGACTGCGGTGCCGCGGGCTGTTCGCTGCGAGCGGGTTCGTGCTGCGGCGCGGGACTCTGCCGTGGCCGTTGAGAAACAGGTGCTGCGGGCTGTTGATGGCCAGGTTCTTGATACGCGATCTGCTGACGGCCTTGAGGCGCATAGGCCTGCTCAGGCTGATGCTGCGGCAGGCGTGCCTGCGGTTGGGGGGCGAGTTCTGTGGCACGCGCGGAACGATGATCTTCGTAAGTTGGTGCAGCGGGCTCAGATCGTTGACCCGGTGCAGGGTGCTGATAGCCCTGTTCGTGAGTTGCTCGCGCGGCGGCGGGTGCCGGGCTGGCCGCAGCTTGACGCGCAATTGGCGCAGGTTCGTGGTTCGGCACCAGCGGCTCGGGCCGGATTTCGCCAAACGTCGAGGCGAACTGGTCAACGGAATCGCGCGAAATCTGAGGCTGGCGTGACTCGGCTTTCAGTTCGGCCGGCGCCGGCTGCCGCGTGGTGTCGAACACGTAATGGGGGGCGTGCTCAGTCACCTCAAAGCCTTCGGGCAGTTCGTTTATCAAGAGATCGCGGAAACTGCCTGCTCCACCCCAGCCGGTGCCGACTGTTTTTTCGTGCCCCAATGTGCGGACCGCGCGATCGGCGAGTACTTCGAGGAGCAGAGGCTGGCTGTCGGAGCGAACATTACCGATGACATCGGCGATAATCGCCTTGCGTGATTCCGCCAAGTTCTGTGGATTGGGCAGACCCTTGCGGGATGCATGCTCGTCGGTGACGACGGCAGGCGCACGGCCTTCCATCAATACGGCGATGAGATCTGATTCGCGAACTTCACCGTCGCTGATTGCGGTGTAAGGCGTGGCGGTGTGGTCGTTGGAGTAGATCACAGTGCGGCGCGCGTGCTGGCGCAAGCGATGCAGCACGGGGGTGAAATCGGCGTCACCCGACAGAATGATGAACTCATCGAAGTAGGTGTCGTGAAGCAGGTAGTCGCGGACGTCCATGACCATACGGATGTCGGCCGAATTCTTCAGTTGAGCGGTCAACGGCGGGCAGTCAATTACTTCGAACCCGGCACGCAGGTAATGGTGGCGCACGAAGGGAAATGAATTCATATCCGTTGAGTTGTCGTGCGTATTGCGGCGCGGGACCGGATTGCCGTAACAGCGGTTCATGACGATGCGCCTTGGCGTCTCCAGGATTGGGCTATTGGTGGGCGTGATGATGCGCCCGGAGGCGATTTCGGCGAGCCACGAGCCGGCATCCTTGGCGAAGCGCTTAGCGGCTTCCTCGTTCTTGCGCTTGAGCGAGAGGTAGATGTTGTCGTAGTCGACGAACACCGTGCTCAACAAAGATCCTTCGGACGACCGCTTCATTCGTAATGCCCCCGCTCGCGCTGCACTCAATTCGATCTTCACGAATTTTGCCCCGGCTTCAGACCTCAAGAAAAATCTCGGCAATGCAGGTCAGTCACTGACCTGCGCGCCGGGGCATTCTTCAGAAATCCCAAGCTCTACAATCCGCTGGGCGAGTGTTGAGCGAGTCGGGGCGAAGTCACAAGGCGGATCGGGCAACGCTGCCCCACCGATTCATGGTTCATTAAATTATCTATCTAATTCAGCTATTTAGTTGCCAGCATCTGAGAGAGGAAGTGGTGGAAAACCCAGCCATTGCAGGCTTTTAGCAAGCGCACAGAAGGCCGAATACTTCCCCCCAACCAAGTGACGTCACGAATCGCCTTGGCCTGGCTCGAAGCCAGGAGGCGCCAGCTTAAATGTTTCAAACAAAAAACCAGGAGCGACGGTGCAGCCGACAAGAGTGAAATCGCCAAGGCTGCGGGCCCGTTGCCAGTATCCTTGTGGAACGACTACCTGGGGCCGATCGCCGGCCGCAAAGTCATTGCCGAGTCGTATCCGCTCGGCATGCCCTCCCAGTGCTGGTGAGGCGAAGCTCAGTTCGAGAGTGGCTCCTGCATACCAGTGCCAAACTTCGGCAGCATCGATTCTGTGCCAGTGGGATACTTCGCCAGCGCGCAACAGGAAGTAAATCGCGGTAGACGTTGAGCGGCTGTTGGCATCGGTGACGTGTGGATCACGATAGGTTTCGCGAAAATAACCGCCTTCGGGATGCGGTGCGAGATCCAATAACGCAATCAATTCATCGGCTGACTTCGGCGATTGGTCGGCATTGCGCGACATGCTACTTTTCGGCTCCTATTTCTTGCCTGCCGTTCAAGCGTTGTCTTTGCGCTTGCGGATCTCTCCGAATACCTGCCAGTCGGCGGCTTCGCCCATCCCTAGCGCTTCCTT
>JAJFHK010000334.1 GCA_021775655.1 Filomicrobium sp.
GGCCACACGATCCAGAGCCCGTTGACGCTGATACGCGAAATGAGCCCGGCTGATCGCGATAAGCACGTCGAAGATTATCGCAAGGGCTTCACGATCCGCCAGTTCGCGTGATCCATTGCCGACGCAGTGGCCGCTAGCGCGGCCGCTGCTCTCAATTTCCGCTGTCATTCGGCGGTGCGGGTCTAAGAGTTTTTTCGGGAATACAACAGAATGTCGTCCAGTCCTGCAGTTCACACTGTCCGGTTCGAGCCTTTTGGCATCGAGATGGAAGTGGAAGAAGGTGAAACGGTCCTCGACGCAGCCTTCCGCCAAGGCATTGCACTGATGCATGGTTGTAAAGAAGGCCAGTGCGCCAGTTGCAAGAGCCTGCTTCTCGAAGGTGATATCGAGCTTCTGAAATATTCGACGTTTGCATTGCCCGACTACGAAAGCGAGGCAGGGCAAATCTTATTGTGCCGGACAGAAGCTTATAGCGACTTATCGATTGAGCTGCTGAGTTACGATGAAGAACTTCTGAGCCGTTCGATACCAGTCAAATCGCATGCTGGAACGGTCACGCGCATAACGCCGCTCACACATGACATCAGATTGTTGGAGATCGAGCTTGAAACGCCGCTTAAGTTCTGGGCGGGGCAGTACGTTGACTTGACCATCCCCGAGCACAATGTGACGCGCGCTTATTCGATGGCAAACGCGCCGAGCGAACAGCACAAGCTACAATTCATTATCAAAAAGTACCCCGATGGGGCTTTTTCTGCCCTGCTCGACGGTGACCTGACGGTGGGCGCCAAGGTTTCGGCAAAGGGTCCCTACGGTGGCTGCTTTCGGCGAGAAGGCCGGGACGGGGCGATGGTCCTGGTCGGCGGAGGGTCCGGCATGTCGCCGCTATGGTCCATTCTCAATGATCTGGTCGAGAGCGGCGAACAACGTCCTGTTCGTTTTTTCTACGGGGCTCGGACTCGCGCCGATCTTTTCCTCCTTGATGAGTTGGCATCCCTCGGCGCCAAACTAAACGACTTCAAATTCATTCCGGCGCTGTCCGATGCTGCTCCGGGAGACGAATGGACTGGCGAAACCGGCCTCGTAACGGACGTCGTTGCGCAGACACTCAAGGAAGAAGGCTTCAGTGGCAATATGGATGCCTATTCCTGCGGACCGCCACCCATGATCGATGCGGTTCTGCCTTTGCTGCAGGTGGCCGGCATAGAACCCACGAGCATCTATTTTGATAAGTTTACCCAACCGATGTCGCGAGAAGAACCAAGCCTAGCAACAGGCGCAAATTAAACCCAAGGACGAGTACTGGGAGAACTCCATGACCGATCAGCAAACAACCCCAACGAAATCCGGCGCAGCCGGATCCGCCACATTCCCTGGATCAGACAGTAGAAAATACAATTACTATGAGCCGAAAGGCCGTAAGCCGACGCATTACGAAGACATGACCGTTGACGTACAGCCGGACCCAGAACGCTATCTGTTGCAGGATTGGATCATCCATTTCCCGAATGGGGAGACCACCTACACCAAAGACTGGACTGCAGCGAAGTGTTCGAACTGGCACGCCTTCCGTGCCGTCGACCAAGAATGGGAGAAGACGCACTATCAGCGCCAATCCACGATCTGCGGTGCCGTCCAGAGCGTCATCGCGAATGGCCGGAAATCGGGAGCGACCTCTCGTTTCGACAGGGCGTGGTTGAAAGTTCTCTCCGACCACATCGGCGCTTACAAGCACGCGGAGTTTGGCCTCGGAGTCGCGCTGATGCAGGCTCAGCGATACGGTTACACGCAAATGATCAACAGTGCCATTCTAACGAACTCGTCTTACAAAATGCGTTACGCCCAAGACCTCACTCTATATCTCAGCGAGATCGCAATAGACGCGCCGGCCCTCGACGTTGATGCAGGCAAGACGCATTGGCTTGAGGACCCGATATGGCAGGATACGCGTAAGGCGATCGAGTCAATCATGGGATCGGACGACTACGCAGAACAGTTTATCGCAACCAATTTCGCATTCGAACCGCTTGTCGGCGAACTGTTCCGCAGCGGGTTTATTATGCAGATGGCCGCCGCCCAGGGTGACTACATTACGCCGAGCGTTGTCTCAGCCGCCGAAGCTGACTTTGAGCGGAATCTGGCCAACACCGTCGAGTACGTGCACATGCTGACCACCGATGAGCAACATGCTGATCACAACAAGGCACTACTGAGTGGTTGGCTGTCGAAGCATGTCGATTTGGCACTTAAAGCTGCACAGCAGCTTCAGCCAATCTGGTCGCAACCCCGCGTGAAGGTTACGACGTTCGGCGAGGCGCTCTCTAAAGCCAAGAACCGTATTGCCAACATCGCTTCCGAAACAGGGCTTACTCTACCTGCCAGCCTTTCGGCATGATGGACCAAACCCACAAGCGCCTTCACTTCAAATTGGAAGAGTCAGCCATGACCCGAGAAAACAGCAGCATTTTTAAGTCCATGAAGGACCTTTCATTCGACGGAACGGTCTCCCATCAGTGCGGTGTCACGATGAACGATAGTGTCGAAGCGCGTGCGATCGCTGAGGTAATGGCCGAGAAGCCAGGCATCAAGGTCACCTTTCAGCCGGCAATGATCCGCATCGATGGCGATGGCAAGATGGAGTTCAAAATGGACGAGATCAGCGAAGCACTGGGGCGGGAAATGACCGCCCACATATTCGAGATCTCAACGTCCACTCACTACGGTCGAATGGTGATGGTAGATGAGAATACCGTCGTTCTCTTTGGCGATATGAACGAGGCGATGCAGTACATCGTGTAGTCAGTTCAGGCAGACAAAGCAGTACGGCAAGATGGATGCTGCTTTGCCCGCTCGGCACGCACATGTGTCAAGCATGGAAGATTAAAAAATGTATACCACCAAGGACGGTGAAGAGATTTTTGTCATCGATGCCCATACCCATTTCTGGGATGGAAGTCCGGCAAATCATAAGAACGTCCATGGCAAGCAATTCATTGACTGCTTCTATGCCTATCACTCAGGGCTGAGTCCGCCCGATCAGGTGTGGCCGAAAGAGAAATTCGAAAAGTACGATGCCCAGACCATGTACGATGACCTATTTGTCACCGGGTACGATGACATGGCGATTCTGCAGCCGACTTATCTCGGTGATTTCTACAACAATGGCTTCAATACGACGGAACGCAACTACACCATGAAGAAGAACCACCCAGATCGGTTCATACTGAATGGGGCGTTCGATCCGCGTGATGGACAAAAAGGCTTAGAGCACCTCCATGAATGCGTGGAGAAGTACAACGTCAAGGGGGTCAAGCTTTATACGGCCGAATGGAAGGGCGAATCGAAGGGTTACAAGCTGTCCGACAAAGAAAGCTATCGCTTTCTAGAGG
>JAJFHK010000335.1 GCA_021775655.1 Filomicrobium sp.
GCTGAAAGCGTTCACGACAAGGCCGACACGGTCTTCATGTTCATATGCACCGTCCTCGTGCTCCTGATGACCATCCCTGGGCTGGCAATGTTTTATGCCGGCCTTGTGCGCGCCAAAAACGCAGCTTCGATTTTCGCCCAAGTGATCGCTACGGTCTGTCTCGTGGTCGTTTTGTGGCTGGCCTTCGGCTATAGTCTGGCGTTCACATCAGACGAAACCGGGAGCGGTATCGTCGGGGGACTTTCAAAGGCATTCCTGCGCGGTGTCGGGGCCTCCTCGAGCGCCGCCACGTTCTCAAACGGCGTGGCAATACCGGAATATATCTACATCTGTTTCCAGATGACGTTCGCTGCAATTACTCCGGCGCTCATGGTTGGAGCGTTCGCGGAACGAATGAAATTTTCTGCACTGCTCTTGGTCGTCGCACTTTGGCTGCCGTTGGTCTATTGCCCCATTGCGCACATGATGTGGTATTGGTCCGGACCAGATCAGTTGGCCAGTGCCGCATTGAGACTTTCTGTTGCAACGAGCGAAGCAGATGCGGCATTGGCCGCGTCCAATCTGGCAGCAGTGCAAGCGGATGCGGGTTTTCTATTTAGGCTCGGCGCGATTGATTTCGCAGGCGGAACGGTTGTCCATATCAATGCGGGCATTGCAGCACTTGTTGGCGTGTTGGTCATCGGCCCGCGAATTGGCTACGGGCACGAGTCAATGCCTCCCAATTCACTCGCGATAAGTGCTGCTGGGGCGGCGTTGTTGTGGGTTGGCTGGTTCGGCTTCAACTCCGGTTCCAACCTGGAGGCCAATGATACTGCCGTTCTAGCACTCGCCAATACATTTGCTGCGACTGCTGCCGCCGGATTGTGCTGGATGTTGACCGAGTGGGCTCTACGAGGAAAGCCAAGTCTTCTGGGGCTGATATCTGGCATCGTCGCCGGACTTGTCGCGGTGACGCCTGCATCCGGCTTCGCGCATCCAATGGCTGCGCTTGTGATCGGCTTTGTCAGCGGAGTGCTTTGTTTCTTGAGCTGCACGCTTATCAAGAACGCGATTGGCTATGACGATACGCTGGACGTGTTCGGCATACACTGCATCGGCGGTATCATCGGAGCGCTCGCGACCGGACTCGTCGTCGATCCTGCACTTGGGGGCACCGGAGTTGCAGATTATTTGTCCCAACCAGGAAATGCTATTGCCGCTTACGACCGCGCCTCTCAAATCCAAGCTCAGGTCCAGGCTGTAGGAATGACGCTCGCCTGGTCGGGGGTCAGTACGTTCCTGATCTTCGCATTCGTACATGCGACGATCGGGTTGAGAGCGGTTCCTCAAGACGAAGTGGCGGGGCTCGATATTACAGATCATGGCGAAACCGCTGACTATCGCTAAGGTGTTTTAACTCGCGGTGTAGCGAAGGTCGATCTTTGAGCAATTCCAGAATTTGAAACCTGGAGCCCAAATAATTGCCGAGGGAACACGTAAGCACCACAAATCTGGATCGGATAAATTGAGGAAGACTTGGAGTGCTGCGTTGCCTTCTTGGCGAGCCAGCACTTGCAACGTCTTCGTCGTATTCGAATACCTGCCCGCCAAACCGGTCAGCCCCATTGAATTGCCAATATCAATGGGCAGCAAAAATTCCGACGCCATGTCTGGAAGGTTCCGGTCAGGCGCGGTTTCTCTTTGTTCTGCTTAGTTGGTTGGTGTAGCCATGCGTCCGGTCCGCTGAGGCGGCGCGGAGGGGCATCGCCATCGTACCACACCGATCGCTGATGCCGATGTTCGCAACGCCGGCAAGTCAACCCTACCCATTCATATGCGGTTTTCGCCCAGGCGGATGTCTTAGGCGTTTCAATCCATCCCAAGGAGTTCTGCGCCGCCGCCCAATGCGGGCCCGGCCGTCGGATCGTAGTCATCTGGCTTCTTGGCGACCAGCGTCTGCGTGGTCAAAATGAGACCGGCCACAGACCCGGCATTCTGGAGAGCCGTGTAGCACACCTGCACCGGGTCAATAACCCCCGCCTTGATGAGGTCAACGTGCTTACCGGTGCGAGCATCGAGCCCTGTTCCATTTTTCGATTTTGTGACTTGCGCCACTTGCTGCTTTGCGTTCAAACCGCAGTTCGCAGCGATTTTCGCCAACGGTCGACTCAAAGCTCCCTGCACGAGTTCGGCGCCCTCGCGCGCAGAACCGTCAAGACCTTCGATTAGTTCGCTGAGCCCCGGCGAAGCCCTTAGCAAGGCAACGCCACCGCCGGCAACCACGCCCTCAAGAATTGCCGCCCTAGTGGCATTGATTGCATCCTCGATAATCTGCACGCGACGCTTCTGCTCAACGGGCGTTGCCCCGCCAGCCAGAATCAGCGCCGTTCCTCCTGAAAGCTTCGCCAAGCGCTCCACGAATTTGTCCCGCTCGATATTCTCCGGAGCCGCATCGTACTGAATCTGGACCTGCTCGCGACGAGCCTGAATTTCTTCAGGCTTGCCCTCACCGCCAGTAAGATACGTTTCCCCCGCAGATATCCTTATTTGCCGCGCACTGCCAAGATCAGACAGTTTGCAATTTTCCAACGTACCGCCGAGGTCGCGCGCAATGACTTTGCCGCCCGTGACAATCGCAATGTCCTCAAGCACGGCCTTGCGCCAATGCCCGAACTCGGGAGGATGTATAGCCGCGATTAGATGATCGTACGTTTCCCGCCGCTTCATCATTTCGACAATGCACTCAGGGCCGAGTTCTTCAGCCATGATGAGTAGCGGTCGCTTGGATTTTTCGATCAATCTGTAAATGTGAGACAGCTGTTCAGGTGAATGAATCTTCAAGTCGGTCATGAGGATGTAAGCGTTATCAAGGACCGCTCGCATCTTCTCAACATCCGTTACCATGTGATGCGACAGATACCCGCGATCGAACGACATACCCTCGTGGACGTCCAGAACCGTGTCGACACCGATACCGTATTGAACGTCGACAATACCCGTCGGTCCGGCGCGCTCGAAAGCTTCTGCGACAATGGCCCCTAGTGCCTCGTCGTTGTTGGCTGCAATCGTTGCGACTGACTTCCGTTGTTCTGGCCCCTGAACCGGAACCGCCGACTTCTTCAGAATCTCGATGGTCTTCGCAACCGCCTGTTCCATGCCTTGCACCAGTTCGACGGGATTGGCGCCGCTGGCCACGGCCTTCAGGCCTTGCTGCACAAGAACATCTGCCAGAACGGTCGCTGTTGTAGTACCATCACCGGCAACTTCGTTGGTCTGGCGGGCAACCTCGCGAACGATTTGAGCCCCCATATTCTCAAACGGGCATTCGAGCTCTATTTCGTCTGCAATACTCACTCCGTCACGTGAAATAATAGGGGTGCCGACGGGCCGGTCCATGACCGCATTCATTCCCCTGGGACCGAGAGTCCCGCTTACCGCCCTAGTTAACTTCGCGACGCCTCTTGCCAGTGCCCGCCGGGCAGCGTCGTCATGCAGCATCATCTTAGACATAGCAGTTGTCTCGTCCTCTTCTAGTTTCCTGTTTGCCGGAATGTTGTCCGGGACGCTTTGGCGCTAGGGCAGGATCGCTGTCGTGTTGTTGCGGCAGCTACCCCTTACCTGGGCTAACCGTTCTGAGGCGTGTCCAAGTCGAATCGCACATTCAGCAATCCTCGACACAACGCCCCGTTGAACTCAGCATTCGCGCGAATACGGCGCAGTCCGGATAGGTATGCCGGCAGGCTTCCTGCTTCGAGAAGTGTGCCATCGCTCGTAACGAACGCAGGCGTGCCCAATGAAACTTTTCCGGCGACAGAGCGCCTATCGAGATAACGAGCGAGGAGCCTTTCACCCTCACAATCGAATGACAGGACGCAAAGTTCCGCAATTGAGAGATCGGGGATGCGTTCGGCTGCCACGCCCGTTGAAATCAGATGATTGATCAACGCTTCTTGACGCCGCTGGAATGCCTTGACCAGGAAAGTGTGGCGCACTTCGTCAATGTCCCCGTCGGCTTCTTTGCCGAACGTCTCGGCAAACGTGTAACCAGCAGCAATTCCGGAGTTGATCGTGTCGGCGTACATGTGTTCGCACAGCACAATCTTGGTGCCTTTCACCCAGGGAAGCTCGCGGATTGCGGTACGCATGTCGTCGGCCATCATGAACGCGAAGTTCGCCGCGCACCAATACGTCGGCAAGCGGAAATCGACGTGAACACAGTTGTCGTCGACAATTTCCGCCCTGCTGATGAAGTTCATCTCGGTGACAGATTCATCTAGCTCGGGATCTACCACAGTTTCTAGCTTCTGCCAGACTTCAACGATCTGCATGTCTGCAAGTA
>JAJFHK010000336.1 GCA_021775655.1 Filomicrobium sp.
ATTGCCTCGCCTCTCGAGGGCGCTACACCTCCAGAGCGGCTGCGCCAGCTCAACTACATCTATTTCTATTCGGAACTAAGCGTACCGGATTCCGGTTTCGGACATGGTCTTGGTAAGCTGGACTCTGCGCTGAACTCCGACCTCGAATGGCTGCGCGAACAAAGCAAGATGCTGTTGCAGGCCGCAGCTTGGCAAGAGAAGGATCGTGATCCCGACCGGCTCATACGCGGCTCGCTACTGAAAGAGGCAGAAGCCTGGCTCGCATCCCGGCCCGTTACGGCACCTGACATCACCGATCTGCAGCGTGCCTATCTGGATGCAAGCAGACAGGCCGAGGACAAAGAGGCAGAGGTCATCCGGCGGCAGCTGGCCGAGCGAGAGAGGTTATTGGCCGAGGCCGAAGCGGCACAACAGCGAGCCCAAGAAGCCCAAGAAGCTCGCGAAGCCGCCCAGCAACGCGAGGCCGAGCACGCGAAAGCCGTCGTGCGAAGGACGCTCGTCGGGCTCGGTGCTTCGCTTGTGTTGGCAGCGATTGCGGGCTGGTTCGGCTGGACGGCGGAAATTCGCAACCAGGAACTGATAAGCCAAAAATCTAAACTTTCGCTCGCGCACCAGCGCCTCAGCACGGAGATGGAGCTAAGGATCGCGCCCTTCGGCAGCAAAGCCTACGCGATCCCTAAGCACTGGTATAAGTTGGCAACCACCAATGCCGCCTCGATTGGTTTCATCGAAGTGCGGGATCAAGGAAAAGTGCGCGAACTTGGTTCTGGGTTCGTTATTACCGGGAAAGCGCTGCATCCGTCCTGGGGCGATGAGAAGCTTTTTGTGACAGCCCAGCATATCGCCATCGACGGCGAGGACCGGATCGTGAGATTCCCTGCAATATCAGGCGATCGGGCGACAAAACTCGGTAAGCAACTATGGGTCGGCACGCCACAGGACCAGTACGTCGAAGGTCAAGGTATCGATATTTCCATCCTGCGAATCGAAGGGCGACTTCCGCTGGGCGTGAAATCCGTTGATGCCGTTTCCGATCTCGACATTTCTGAGTGGAAGCAAGTCGAATTCCAAAACAATGGTGACACGGTGAAAGAAGCGGTAGCCGAACCCATGCCGCTCCTCGCTCTGGGTGGAACGACGCTGCAAAAATGGGAGGACCCTGCAAAGATGCCTACCCTCTCGCTGACACTGTCGCTGAGCAAAGCGCTTGGACGAGCGCATCAGGGCGCCGATAAGATTATTTTTACTGACAGTACGACGATAGGATCCAGCGGCTCGCCCGTATTTGACGCCAGCAATGGCAAGGTCGTGGCGGTTCTGCAGATTGGAACCCTTGCTCCAAATTCTGGAAGCGGTCTTGATTTCTCGGGCGGAACCACAATGCGTGTGTTGATGGAAGCCATTCGCAAAAGCTTCGATTTGGAAACAGCACCAATCGTTCCAAAGATGGAGTCCAGCTCCAGCACCTTACGATGACTTCAGCTCGGCGGGATCGGCTGACTGCCCATCACCCGAATGCAGACACCACCGCCGGCGTCTCTTATCCCGACAGCCCGCCCGAAAGTGTCGGCTGATCGAGGACGGAAAAGCCGTAGTGCTTCAGCCACTTCAGGTCGCCGCCGAAGAACGGGCGCAAATCGGGGATGCCGTATTTCAGCATCGCCATGCGATCGATACCCATGCCGAATGCAAAGCCTTGGTGCTTGTCTGGATCAAGCCCGCAATTGCGTAGGACGTTCGGATGCACCATGCCGCAGCCGCCGATTTCCAGCCATTCGCCCGGCTGGCCGAGTGCGGCCTTATCGATGTCGATTTCCGCCGACGGCTCTGTGAATGGAAAGTGCGACGCGCGGAACCGCATTTTCACTTCGTCGACATCGAAGAACGCTTTGCACATTTCTTCCAGCACCCACTTCAGGTGCCCCATGTGCGTTTCTTCATCGATGACCAGCGCCTCGATCTGATGGAACATCGGCGTGTGGGTTTGGTCGGAGTCGCAGCGGTAGACACGTCCTGGCGCAATGATCCGGATTGGTGGCTTTTCACGCAGCATCGTACGGATCTGAACCGGCGAAGTGTGCGTGCGGAGAACCAGCCGCGAGCCATCCTCGGCCGGATTGAAATAAAAAGTGTCGTGCTCCTGGCGCGCCGGGTGCTCTTCAGGGATGTTGAGCTTCGTGAAGTTGTAATCATCGGTCTCAATATCGGGACCCTCTGCAACCGCGAAACCGAGATCCGCGAAAATCTCGATGAGTTCATCCATAACTTGGCTGACCGGATGAATGCGTCCTTCCGCGAGCGGCCCGAGCCGCACCGGCAGCGTAATGTCGGCGGTCTCAGAAGTAAGCCTGGCTTCGAGGGCTGCGCCTTCCAATTTCGCTTTGCGCGTTTCCAGCGCTTCGCTAACCCGCGTTTTGACCTGATTGACCGATTGTCCGAACGCCTTGCGCTCTTCTGGAGCCATCTTTCCCAGCGTCGCCATCTGCTGCGATACGCTGCCCTTCTTGCCAAGCGCGCCAACCCGCACCGCTTCGAGAGAGGCCATATCGCCGGCCCCCTCAATGGCTTTCAAGATATCTGCTTCGAGAGTGGAAAGGTCCGTGGTGTCGGTCATGTGCGGGCTCGTGGCAATAGGTTGCGGACGACCGAACGATGTTCGACCGCGGCGCTTGTCGCGACATATAACTGAAGGCGTGCCGCCCGGAAACCGTCAGTCTAAGCCGAGCTGGCAGCTTTTGCGACGGCATCCTGGGCTTGGCCGACGAGTGCCTTGAACGCGGCCGCATCCTGCACGGCGATATCGGCAAGCACCTTGCGGTCAACCTCGATGCCGGCCTTGCCGAGACCGTCGATAAAGCGCGCATAGGTCATCTGATTGTCGCTGGCCTCCCGTACCGCCGCGTTGATGCGCTGGATCCATAGGGCTCGGAAGGTGCGTTTCTTGCGCTTACGGTCGCGGTACTGGTATTGCAGCGCCCGCTCGACGGCCTGCTTTGCGATGCGAATGGTGTTCTTGCGCCGGCCCCGGTAGCCCTTAGCGGCGTCCAGGACCTTCTTGTGCTTGGCGTGGGCGGTTACGCCACGTTTAACGCGTGCCATTGTTCTAGCTCACTTCTGTTCGGGCGATCTTTTCGATCGGTGAATGGTCGGAGGTCCGTTCGATTTACTGCCGGAATGCACCGAAAATGGAGCGGCAGGTGCTGATTTGGGACCTAGGTTTAAGTCAGGCCACAACCCGGTTTTCCGAATGTGGACCAGACAAAAAGCCTTAGCGGCAATACGGCATGTACTTTTTGACGATCTTCTCGTCAGAATCGCACAGCACCGAAGTTCCCCGCGCATTGCGGATGAATTTGGCGTGCCGCTTAATCATGCCGTGACGTTTGCCCGCCTGGGCGACCTTCACTTTGCCCGTCGCCGTGAACTTGAAGCGTTTCTTGGCGCTGGATTTGGTCTTCAATTTGGGCATTTCGCTATTCTCCTGCGAGGCTCGCTACGTGCCGGATGACGGCTGCAGAACAGCAAATTACTGCCATACAAGCCGGAAATCCCCGGTCGAACCGATGTTTGAAGCATAAAAAGCCGCCACGGCATGCCCCGCCGGGCGACTTGGAAGGCCGTCTTATACAGCGCCTCTATTAGGAACGCAACCAGTCAATCGAAGCATGGATAGGGGACTTAACGACATGAGTTGGACGCGATAACTTGCGTTAAAGGGTCCGGTGCCGTCAACCAGCCGGGCATTAATGAGAAAAAGGGGGAGCAGGAAATATGGATATCGTCGGATTCGCACAGGCCAACTCAGCGTTGCTGAGCACGGTCTTTGCTGCAGTGTTTGTCATAGATTATTTCGCCAACGTCATGACGTTCAACAGCCGGTTTAGCAGTGCAATCGTCACAGGCGTCATTTTGATGGCGGTTCTGGCCGGAACGCTGTTTGCGATCGGTGAAGATATTGCCTGGCAACCGCTGGCGCTCGCCGGTGCGCTGATGTTCTCCGTCGCCTATCTTGGCAACCTGCTGACTTTCTCAAGCAAGGTGATCAACGCGTTCATTACGGCCGTGATATTCATGATCCCGTTCATCGCGGGAATGATGTACCTGACGACCGGCTCGTTGCCTTACTGATCGCCAGCAACGACAACGGTACGGCAGCGCTCAACACCAGCTTGCGGAGTGTTGACCCAAAATTTGTGCCGGCCTTCAACAGGCCCGGGGCGAGCGGAGTATTGCGGACATGGAACAAGAGTCGGCAGCAACGACAACGGCCCGGCAGAAACTGCGCGGGCCGTAAAACTTTAGCGATTCTGGATCGAAATCCTAGCGCGGCGCTAACACCATCACCATCTGGCGGCCTTCCATGCGTGGCTCGCTTTCAACCTTGGCAATCTCCTCGAGTTCCGCTTTAACGCGCTCAAGGACCTTGCGCCCAAGATCTTGGTGAGCCATCTCGCGGCCGCGGAATCTCAAGGTCACCTTGACCTTATCGCCGTCGTCGAAGAAGCGCTTGATGGCGCGGACCTTCACGTCATAGTCGTGATCGTCAATCGACGGTCGCATTTTGATTTCTTTGAGCTCGACAGTCTTTTGCTTCTTGCGCGCTTCGGCGGCTTTCTTCTGCTGCTCGAATTTGAACTTTCCATAGTCCATGATCTTGCAAACCGGAGGCTCTGCGTCTGGCGAAATCTCAACGAGGTCGAGATTGGCATTGACGGCGCGCTCAAGTGCATCGTCGGTTGCAACGACTCCGACATTCTCGCCAGTCTCGTCGATGAGCCGCACTTCGCGCGAGCGGATCGCGTCGTTCATCTTCGGTCCGGCGGGTTCGCGCGGTAGCGCGGAACGGTGTGGGCGGCGGATGGCAGTTCTCCTTTTATTGCCTCAAAACAAGCCTGCTGTAGGATAAGCGACCGCCAAGCGCAACTAGGATTT
>JAJFHK010000337.1 GCA_021775655.1 Filomicrobium sp.
AGTGCCTATGGGCATCCGGTCGATATCGATGAAGATGGCTTCGGGACCGAATTGGTCGACTAGCCAATCGAACATTCTGTGCGCTACGACATCACAGTCACTGCGTCGATAACTAATGAAAATTTTCCCGGCCATTTCGTGATATTGCCCCGAACTTACTTGAACGAACTCATGGTCCCCTTGGTTCCGCCCCGTGTTCACCCCTTCCCTCTTTGTTTAACAGCCCAAACCGAACTTCCATAGTTTTTGGACAGTATCGCAGTGCTTGCGTTAGTCTGTTCCTGGCCCATGGCTGCCGATGCTTGTTTGGCAGCGAGATCCCAGAAGCGGATATTTCCGCATTCAGCGCAATTGTTCGGCACGTCGACTACGAGATCGGCGTGATCGGTGGCAGAGCCGACATCGACCAGTTATCCCAGAAGCATGTGGCGAGTCTAGACGAGCGTTGGGGACGCTTAGCAATAACGGCAACGGACTGTGAGCGTACGCATCCGGCGAAGCTTTCAATTACCCACAATTTTGTGCAGCGATTGCAGCGCCAAGTTGGATGTCGGTTAGCCGAGACAGGCCGCGCCACATGACCATGTTGCCCGGTGGCGGATCGCTGGCCCGTGCCAGATAACCGCCGAGGCGTGAAATCTTCATCAGATACCGCCCGAGGGTCTTGTTACGTGACTTACGACCGGCATCTTTGACCATGTGGTCGAGCAGTCGCAGCTCCATTTCATTGAGCGCGACGGTTGGGGGTGCTTGCGGTGCCACGCGTGCCAGCATCGTCATCCAGAATACACGCCAACTCACGATGCAGTAGAGGGCGATCAGGTTGGTCAGGCGTTCCGCGGTTCTGAGCTTTGCATCCTCAGCCGTGCATCCCGACTTCAGGATTTTATGGAACGTCTCGATCTTCCAGCGCATCGCGTACCAGTCGAGCTTTTCAATGGCTTCTTTGCGCGATGACACCGGCATGTTGGTAAGCAGTTTCCAGTTGATTGCCTTTCTGTTCTTGGGCGCACCCCGCTCGCAGGCATGGAGCACGACGAGGTCCAGGGCGGGGTAATGCTTCTGCTTGCCGATCGGCGGCAACACACGGATGCGGGCGTACCTGATCTCCAGCTCGGCAACGTCGAGTTCGCCCTTGTCGTCGCGCACTTCGATGCGATGGATGCCCTTGAGACTGACCTCCTTCATGGCGTGCGCGACAGTGTGCGTGCCGTCATCGGCAAGGCGGTCGACGCACGTGCGCACCAGGAAATGAGTGCTTGCATCTTGGGCCGCACAAAACAGCTCGTAGATGTCGCACTCGCGATCGCCGATGTGAACGCATCTTCCGGGCTCGGCTAGAAGGTCTGTCGACTGCTTCATATTTTCCAGCCAGCGGAAGCTTTCCTTTTCCTCGATCGGAACGCGGGTCGGATTGATCTTGCGCTTCAGCGCCTTTGTGCCTTTGAACTTCTTGCGCGTCCAGAATTTGATCGCAGCCAAGCCGAGCGGTAGCCCCGACAGCGTGACGACCAGGCTTGAATGCATCAAGATCCCGCACGCCGTATGTGCGCGCAGGCGACCGGCCTTGTCCCGGCCGCTGTTGATCGCTTTCGTTACGCCAATGGCTTCGGTATTCTCACGCTGATAAGAGAAGTCCGTTGTGTCGTGCAGGATCCGTACAAGGCCGTCGGTCGCAGCAAAACGATCGCGTGTCGAGTTGAAATGCCCCGCCAGAATGTCTGCTTCGCTGACGCGCACATTGGACAAGAAGCGATAGGCCGCCTTCGTATTTGCCCAATCCTGGCAGACGAACGGAATGCTGCCGCCGATGATGCGTGCGATGCTTTTCATAAGCGCAACAAAGCGCCGCTTCAGCCGCACATCCTTGAACACGCACGCGGCGCACTCGTCATCAACCCACGTCTCAATCTTGCCATCAAACGCACACGCCTCATCCCTCGCCGGCATTGCCGTCTGCATCAGAGCACCTCCTTCGTTCCGAATCAGGTGCTCTGAAAGGAATCACACACGAGTCATGGCGTTCAAGTCCCCAGTCACAATTTGTGGGTAATTGAAAGCCTCGCCGGAGGCTTACCTGTGAGCTTTGGTGGAGCGGAATATTCCTCTTGGCTTCACAACTGGGTAGATTAAACAAATTAGTCGTTCACGCGTATTTCGCAAAGTCTAGGTGTGGGTATCGCTCCTTAGTCTCGGGTGGCAAATCAATCACCTTTTCTTTGAGCAGTATCATCATGGCCATAGACGTCCACTTTGTCTCTTCTTCCGACAGGCCTTCGTCGAAGATCTCCTCGAAAATTCGGGCCACCTGGCGCGTCAACTCAACGATGAAGTACACATGATTGCCATAAAGGAAGCGAGCTATGCCCTCGTTCAACTGGGGGATAAGGGTCGGAGCGCAGTTCTCACCTTGTTGGACTGTCACGAGCTGAACTGCTAGATCATGCCGAGACACATGAGCAACATTATTAAGATCTCCATAGATTGGGCCAAGACCACGCATTATGCCATTGCCGATATTCGGCGTTCGGCCATCTCGGCGACGACCATTTTCGAACTCATCTATCGCCGCGAGGGTTTCAAGTTCCTGTTTGAGCAGCGCCGCCGCTTGCGAATATAGCCCCTCGGAGATAGCGACGTCGCAGAGATCGATACCTTGGATAAATTGTGCGCTTAGACTCATTCGCCCTTCGACGGCCTTGGGCTGCTTGGTGAAGCGCTTGCCTGAAAAGCGGTCAATCATGGATGTGACAGCGCTAAAGGCTAGTTGATGTGAATCAATCAAATCTCCCGCTTTGTCCTTCGATCGCGCGCGCAACTGCTCGCGTGATTCCATCTGCCGTGCCATGAGATTGACCGCAGGAGAGTAGTCTGTGCTCACTTCCAGAAGTCCTTATCGTTGGAACATGCCAATTCAGGAGGCGGTCCTCACCAATTGCTAGTTGCCTCCAGCACAGCAAGTAGCCCGGTAAATCGGTCCGACAGCAGAGGCTATCGGATCATCGCGATCATTGGCAACTAGCCCTGAGGTGATTCGCCGTTCGATCCCACAAGCGGCTATTGGCCTATACGCTATTGACCGGCCCACCTGGGCGCCTGAGAATGTCGACAGTCGAGGTGCCTTGACCGTAGTCAAGATGAAGTGGTTGGCTTTGCGCAAGTTAGGATGTTTGATGAGCAGCACCATGGCAGAAGAGCACCGCAAGTCGACGGTCCGCCCGCGTTGCGATTGACCCTGGCTGCGTGAAAACGTGAACGGATCAAATTCGAGTAGAACGGGTTTCTAAGTTGGACCCAAACCGGCCTCGTTGTTCGTTGGAACCGACATTAACCTAGGCGGGCGACGATTGATCCAGGATCTGCGGATGTTCACAGATCTGCGAGGCGCAAGAGTCGATTGCGTCGTTCGACTGTCACGCCTCTCGAACTCGGCGATCGAGCTGCATTATCTGGTGAAACTGGAGTGCTGGAATCACATGCTTCGTCCCGCGCTCGCTTCAACGTTTTCACGCAACCAAGTCCCGGAGCGGACCTCGGCGACTACGGAGCTTCCTGCTCGGTGGTCCGTCTGTTTTTCGTACTACCGCGCCCGGGGAGCGATGCAGGTAGCGGACCAGGAAAAGACATCGGAGTGACGACAAGCCGGCGTCATCGAATTTGCAATTTCGCATTGACGGGCTGGTTGTTCGACCCTGAACTGAAACCCTGTACCCAGACACGAACCGCGTAAAACGGGCCGTGGCTTTTGGTGGCCGGATCGTTCGAAAAAATCGCTGCGGTACGACCCGCTATCTGCTCGTCATTAAGCAAGCCGCTCTTGTTGAAAACAAGGTCCTCTCCAGCGAAAAGTGGAGCCATAGAACCCACTGTACTCGAGCCATGCATCTGCGACGTCGTACCCGAGCATTTCCCAACCGAACGACTCGCTCAGATGGCCTTCATCAATGGGCATTATCCAGCCGTCAGCGTCAAACATTTCCGCGTCTTTATTGGAAATCGAGAAAGCAACACTAATCGCTGAACAATCGCGAGTTTGGGCATCGGGCAGCCACAGCAGGCCCAACGAGTTTGTTTCAGGATGCTTGAGGTTCTCGCAACTTGGACTACGCGGCCAAGTCTGTTTCGAGATTGTTGGTGGGAACGGGGCTCTGATCGGATGATCTGTCGGCCAGTGTTCCCCGAGCCTCTTGGATCTGCCTAGATCCAGGATTGGGGCTTGGCGAAGGTCAAAACCAACAACTTTGTAAGCATTGAATTCGGGCATCGCAGACCCTAGCTTGCGTCGTCAGGATGACACTAGGACCCTAGGACGGGCAAAAGACTTGACCCGCGAGCCACTTTACGATCCTCGCTGATTGATCGATAGCACGAGGGCAACTTGCGGGACAATGTGAGCCTCTGATTGAAGTGCCGATTGCGACAGATATACCATCAGCAGCGGCAACCATGATCGCAAGGAAGGGCAAGTTATCGAACCGCGAGACAGATCAGGGTTGGTCCTACTAGGTGGCGGTGGAAGACCGCTTCTCGACTCCAAATGTAGCAATTGCCCATTCGCTGGATGAGCGATCGCCTACGGCACGCCGCACACTGTCCCAAGCCGGAGTGGTCGGCTTGGGGGGAGAGCAAAAATAGCTCAACGGGAGTAGTCTAAACCGTTCAGATTGGTTGGCATTCTTTTCGCCCCATGCGCTCATTGATTAGTCGAATGTTCTACGGGCGACAAATATTGCCGCCCGTAGAGCATTGGTCGCAACTTACGTACTTGAAGAGCGGAAGACGCAAAAATTATTGCCTTCCGCGCCGTGGATTTACACGTTTGAAGTTGCGTGTTTGACTTGGTCTTTTAGATCTGCTGCGGCTACCGAGCGTTCACCCCACGAGCAGCGGGCTTTGTGCATCGGCCCCGCATTTTAAGGTAACCTCGTGGGCAAACCACCTCAGCTTGCACGCACCGTTTTCCAACTTTCTTGAATCCACGCTTGCACTCGACGATGCGCCGGACACAGCGATTGCCAACCCTCTTCTGGCCGCTTGGGCACGAGATCCCAACACAACGTTTGCCAACCTTTTTGAAACCGCGCTTACACTCCACGATCCTACGAATGCAACGGTTTCTAACCAGGGTTTCACCGCGCGGGCACGAGATCCTAACACAACGTTTGCCAACCTTTTTGAAAC
>JAJFHK010000338.1 GCA_021775655.1 Filomicrobium sp.
CGGCCTGACGATCTCGGTCGCCTGCGGTTCGTAAGCAAGAGTGAATGATAATCTAAACACCGCACCGGACTTGCCAAAGTCCGGTGCGGAAGGTTCTTCTAAAGGTTGTGCTTTGCACTCCAGAAACGCTAAGTCCGTGGGTATGTTAGTTTGAGCATATTCAGACGGTAGGCGAGAATTACAAGACGAGGTAAATGACATGGCTGGCAGTGCAGCGATTGAAGGTGGAGCAGGTGCCGCGGAAGGCCCCAGACGCCGGTTGCGAATGGCTCCAAAACTTGCTTACCGCAACCTGTTTCACGACAAGGTCAGCTTGTTTGTCACGCTGATCGGCATCGTCTTCTCAGTCGTACTTCTGTCGTTCCAGTCTGGAATTTACCTCGGCATCGAACGCACGATTGCCGCCGTTCTCGATCAGACTAAGGGCGAGCTATGGGTGGTCCCCATCGGCACCAAAAGCGTCGATGATCCTTCCCTCCTCCCCGGACGCGAAAAGTACTCCGTTTTATCCGTCCCCGGTGTTGAGAACGTCGAAACCCTCTCCATGGGATTTGCCCGCTGGCGCAAGCAGAATGGTGGCGCCACAACGGTTCTTGTCGTTGGCTCCGATTGGAATTCGGGCGGCCTCAAACCCTGGAATATCATCGACGGCAGCGTCGCCCAACTCGCAGCTCCAAAGATGGTGGCGGTCGACCGCACATACTTCAGGGACCTCGACGTAAGCGCCATTGGTGACCCAGCCGAAATCAACGGCATGACCGTCCAAGTTGGAGCAATCACCAACAAGATCCGCTCATTTACGACGATGCCTTATATCTTCACGACACTCGGCCGCGCTCAGATCATGCTCGGTGCCGATCGTGAGCAGGGCTCGTACGCACTCGTTAGCGTCAAACCCGGTGCCGACGTTGCAACCGTACAAGAAACCATCCAAGCCCGCGTGCCTGACGCCGAGGTTCTGACGCGGGAGACTTTCCGCAAACGCAGCATCAATTACTGGCTGTTCCATACAGCAGCAGGTTCAGGCCTGATCGCAGGAACAGCGCTCGCCATCATCGTCGGCATCGTCATCGTCGCCCAGACGCTTTACGCAAGCACCAAGGACCACCTCAACGAATTCGCGACCTTGCGTGCACTTGGCGCGTCGGCTGGATACATCATCCAGGTCATTCTACTACAGGCACTCTTCTCCGCCGTCGTCGGCTACGCACTTGGCATGGCTCTGACGCTGGGGATATTCAAACTTGCCGAGAACACGACGCTAAACGTTGTGATGACTCCGGGCCTTGCCGCCCTGTTGTTCGGCACCACCATCGCGATGTGTATGTTTGCTGCCATCTCGGCCATATTCAAAGTGATCCGCATCGATCCAGCAGGCGTGTTCAGCCGCTAAGTTCAAACCTCCAGGGAGGCGTTGGAAACACCGCCCCCTGTTCTCCCGGGAACTGGCAACAGATTGAGATTAAGGTAGGCTCTTCAGAATGTTACGGGGCCATTAAGAGACACTACGAGGAAGGACGAAATGAGCAATTCGAATGGAGCCGGCGATAAACCTGCACCGCTGCTTGTGGCAAACAACATCGTAAAGGTGTTTGGCACGGGCGCTGGCGAAGTGCAGGTCCTCAAGGGCGTAAATCTCGATCTTCTCCCCGGTGAATTGACCCTTCTGATGGGGCCCTCCGGCAGCGGCAAGACCACGCTCTTGTCGATCCTTGGTTGTATTCTGCGCCAGACGCGCGGCGACCTCATGATCGCTGGCTCTAATACCCTCAATCTCAAAGCAGAAGCCATGGCTGATCTGCGGCGAAACCACGTCGGGTTCGTATTCCAGTCTTACAACCTGTTCCCGACGCTGACGGCAATGGAGAACGTCATGTTGGCGCTCGACGTGCGCGGACGCCTGCCTGCCGATGCACCGCAACGCACGAAAAACGCACTCGATGCCGTTGGCCTGTCGCATCGCATTAATACCTACCCGGCCAAGTTGTCTGGCGGTGAGAAGCAGCGGGTCGCCATCGCCCGCGCACTCGCCGGGTCGCCGTCGGTAATGTTGGCCGATGAACCGACCGCAGCTCTCGACTCCGAAAATGGCCAGTCGGTGATGCAGCTCATGTCGGATGTCTCAAAAGACGATAGCCGCGCGGTCCTATGCGTTACGCACGACCATCGCATTCTAAAGTACGCAGATCGCATTATTCGCATCGAGGATGGCGTGATCTCAACCGACGAACGCCCAAAGGAAGAAGCCGCCGCAAAAGCAGCAGCTACAAGCCTTGCCACCCAGGGCGCCGAATAATTGGAAACCATGGAGCAGCCGGTCCGCTACAATCGACCGGGTGTGGGATTATTGCTTGAGAGATCGGGAGCAAAGACGATGAAACGAATTCGTAGTGCAGTTGCAGTCCTAAGCCTTGTCGGCGCCGGTCTTCTTCTACCAAGCTGGACCGGTACGGACTCTGTCCGCGCTGAAGAATCAGAGACGCCGTGGGCGGTTGCTGCTCCGGGACGACTTGAACCGAAAGGCGGCATGATCAACATCGGCACTGCCATCATCGGCCGCGTCGCCGAAGTTTACGTCGCTCTCAACGACGAAGTTGAAGAAAACGAACTTCTCCTAAAGCTCGACGATGCTGAGGCCCGCGCCCGGCTCGCTGCTGCGGAAACCCAGGCCGATGTTCGCGAGAAGGCTCGTGACGACGGCAACCTCAGCAACGACCGTAAGGATGTCCGTAATGCCGAGGATGAAGTATACCGCGCCGAACGTGCTGCCACCGGCGCCCGCATTGAACTGGACTACGCCCTTTCCGGCCGTCGCAATGGAACCGTCACGGAACGTACGCTGCGCGATGCCCGCCGCCGGCTTGATCAGGCTGACGATCGCGTTCAGAAAGCGCGCGTAAAGGTTGCTCGAGCTCAAGCCGACCCCAACCTGCCAGCCCCGACACCCGCGGAAGCAGCCGTCAGTGAGGCCCGTGCCCAGGTTGCTATCGCCGAAGCCCTACTTGATAAGACGCGAGTCCGCTCCCCCCGGACCGGCCGCGTCCTGATCCTTCGTGCAAAATCCGGTGAAATGGTCGCGCCAAATCCACTGCAGCCACTCATCGTCATCGGCGATATGAGCGGCATGCAGGTTACTGCTGAGGTCGACGAAGTTGATGTCGCCAAGGTCGAAGTCGGCCAGAAGGCCTACGTCACCTCGATCAGCTACCCGGATAAAGAATACGAAGGCAAGGTCTCGAAGGTAGCCCCTGCTCTGGCCCGCCCCGAGATCATGCAGCGCGGCGCCCGTCGCCCAACGGATGTTGAAATCCTCGAAGTGACCATCGAGCTTGAAGGGGACGTGCCGCTGCTGCCGGGCATGCGGGTAGACGCCTTTTTTCGTAAATAACTTGACGCCCGCTTCGGCACCGGATCGGCCAACCAAGCCCTATCGTACGATGATTGCCAGTGCCGACTAGGTTATCAGACGATCAAATACCTAAAGCCCGTCGTGGAATATCACGGCGGGCTTTATCGTTTCGACCATTGGATGGTTCCCCCGGCCCGTCCCACAGGTGGAGAGCCAAACAAAAAAGCGCACAATTCCGCTCCCAAGCCACAACATTCAAACCGCCCCACACAAAAACATCAGCAAATTCAATTCACTGGGCAGAGAAAATTAACTCTGATCCTGTTGCCCGCGTAACAGCGCGTGCCGTCCAAAGCAGCCAAACTCCTCACAGCTGAAACACCCGCGCCGTCCCCCAAAAGTGAAGGACCTCGGCGCAATTCGCCACCAGGAGCGCGTTATGCAAGGCAAGATCGTCAAGTTCCACCAAGACCTCAACGTCGGTGTCATTAAGACAGATGACGGCCGTAAGATTCGTTTCCAACCTGAAGAAATTCGCAATCCGAACGGCCGCTATGTCGGCTACGACGTCGACTTCGTACAACCGGGCCCCGGCCGCAAGGCCAAGGACATCATTCTCTTGACTGGCTCCCCGTGGGAGGTCTTCGCTGATCCCCGTAAAGGCGGCAGCCGCATCGAAGTTCGGAGGTCTTGGTAATGACAATTCTTCTCGAACGCACAGACGTCGCCCCGGTTGATGCCTCAGTCATGCTCACCGCACTTGCAGCCGTCGTTCAATCAGGCCGTGCAAGGGTCTTCTTTGAAGACGCGGAAGTAGCGGATCGCAAGGCCATCGAAGAGCAATTCTGGAACACCTATGATGGCAATACGACGCTCGGGGGGATCGCACTCATCCGGTTATGGGGTCTTGTCGATGTCCTGCAGGCTCGCAGACTACAGAACCTAGTGATGCAGCGCGGATTTCGGTTCATCGAATCAGCTGCCATGGCCGCAAGCGATATTAGGCTCAATCTTGACTGGGGTTTCATGCCACAGCGCCTCTATTGGGCAATCGATGCCATCGACGCCAAGCGTGTAGCTCAAACACCGGCACCGGTCCGCATCAAGCCGCTGGAACTTTCCGTGATGCCGCTCGCAGCGTGAAACGGATTGCCCGGCACCCCATCGCACGATCGTCCGTGAACGAACTCCCTGTTCGCCCACAGAAAAAATGTGGCCGATTAGCCCATCGCATGGCAAAGATCAGGAGTTCACCCTTGACAGGAGGCCGACCGGCCATGGCAAAAGCCATGACTTGCCGTCCTACAAACGGCTAGCCGAACTGGCTCACCGAAACGTCCGGTCAAATACCGGCTCTGTCAAACGGGAACGATCAACGATGGCCATCACCGCCGAGGCGATCACCGAAAGCATGCTCGCCAGCATGGAGTCTGCACATTCAAGCGACCAGCCCTACCGGCACTGGTTCCTGACATCGTGCCTCACCGACGACGCCATCGCCGCTGCCAACGAACTTCCCTTTGCAGCGCCCGAACTTGACGGCGTCTCCGGAAAACGCGAATTGCACAACAAGACGCGGACCTATTTCGACGCCGACAACATGGCTCGCTTCCCGGTCTGCAAAGCCGTCAACGATGCATTCCAGTCCGAACGCCTGACGCGGGCGATTGCCAAAAACTACAACACTGATCTCAACGGCAGCTTCCTGCGCGTTGAGTACGCCCAGGACATCGACGGTTTCTGGCTAGAACCCCACACAGACCTCGGCGTCAAAATGTTCACGATGTTGCTTTACGTTTCGGACAATCCTAGCCACTCCGATCTCGGCACCGACATCTACTCCGCCGACAAATCCCATTTTGGCCGCTCGCCGTTCCAGGCGAATGGCGCGATGGTGTTCGTCCCATCCGATGTCACCTACCACGGCTTCGAAACGCGCAAGATCGAAGGCATCCGCAAGTCGATCATCATAAATTACGTAACGAACGAATGGCGCGCCCGCGAACAGCTGCCTTTCGCAGACAAGCCGATCAGCCACTGAGGCGACGCGCGCGACTGTTCTGCCTTGCTGCATTGGCCGCACCAACGTGAGGGCGCACAACCCTTACTCTGGGCTGCCCTTTGCGGTGACGATATAACCGCACGACTCCAAGCCGGCGATAACCCGCTGCAAGTGCGCCCTGTCGCGAGTCTCGATCACGACATGCAGCTCCGCGCCCTTGGCCGGCAGATCCGTGAACACGCGCTGGTGGTACACCTCAACGACGTTTGCTTCTTCTCGTGCAATTGCAGCCGAAACAGACGCCAGTTGCCCGGGCCTGTCAGGGATGTCGATGGTCAGCTGTGTCAGACAACCTTGTCTGGCGAGTTCTCGTGTCAGAACGCTCGCCAATAGCCGTGTGTCGATATTTCCGCCACAAAGCACAAGCCCGACTTTGCGTCCCTTGAAGCGCTCCGGCTGCGCAATCATCGCGGCCAACCCTGCCGCCCCAGCACCCTCAACCACCGTTTTCTCAATCCCGATCAGCAGGCTCACCGCCCGCTCCAACTGCACTTCGCTCACGAGCAAAATGTCATCTACGAACTGTTTCACCAGCGGCGTCGTGATCTTTCCCGGAGACTTGACCGCGATGCCCTCGGCGAGCGTATCGCCGCGCATGCGCTGTTCTTCACCTCGGATTGCGTTGTACATCGATGGATAAAGCTGCGCCTGTACGCCAATTATTTCGATATCTGGCTTAAGCGCTTTGGCGGCGATCGAAATTCCTGAAATCAGTCCACCACCGCCGATCGGCACGACAATCACATCGAGATCGGGCACCTCGCGAAGCATTTCCAGCCCCGTCGTGCCCTGTCCGGCAATCACCAGCGGATCGTCGTAAGGATGCACAAACGTCAGCCCATGTTCGCGACCATAAGCGTGCGCGAATTCGGCCGCTTCCTCAAGCTGCGTGCCCTTCAACAAAACGGTAGCACCGTGGCCGCGGGTGTTCTCCACTTTCACCGTTGGTGTTGGCTCAGGCATAACTATGAACGTAGGAATTTCCAAACGGTTCGCATGATAGGCAACGCCTTGCGCGTGATTTCCAGCCGACATCGCAATAACGCCGTTTTCCCGCTCTTTTTTACTGAGGTTCAACAATCGATTGAGCGCTCCGCGCTCCTTGAACGAACCGGTGAACTGCAGGTTTTCGCGCTTCAGCCAGACCTCGGCGCCAATCATTTCAGATAACGTCCTGCTGCGGTCGAATTCGGTCACCTCGACTGCACCGGCGATGCGCTTGGCGGCCGCCTCGACGTCTTCAAATGAGACTTGCGGCCCAACATTCGGCTTTGCAGCCGCACCGGCATTGCGTTTTGAACCCACTATCTCACCCTTATTTGACTGGGTCGGGCGCTGCCGCCATTCACTGGCCGCCCAATTTCCATTTTTTCCTTTGCCCGCACCTGCCCACAGTGGCTACAAAGCCTGGAAACCACAACCCAACACGACTCGAGGGAGTGTAGGTTCAAAGAAAGTCCAACATGACTTTTGCCCGTCAACACAAGCTTGCGCAGTGTTGAGCAAAGGAAATGTTGGCACAAAGAACGCCGAACACACCGGGATGAGGAGCAAAGAAGATGGCAAAGGTTGCATTCATTGGACTGGGCGTCATGGGTTACCCAATGGCAGGCCATCTGTTGAAGAAGGGCGGTCACGAACTCACAGTCTATAACCGGACCTTCGCCAAGGCTGAAAAATGGGTCGCCGAATACGGCGCGGGCCGTGCCGCACCAACTCCGGCCGATGCCGCAAATGGTGCAGATTTCGTATTCTGTTGCGTCGGCAATGACGACGACTTGCGAGCTGTAACGCTGGGCGAAAATGGCGCCTTCTCCGCCACGAAGTCCGGTGCAGTCTTTATCGACAACACAACTGCCTCAGCCGACGTAGCCCGCGAACTCTACGCCGTCGCCAAGGAAAAAGGTTTCGGCTTCATCGACGCGCCGGTTTCCGGTGGCCAGGCCGGCGCCGAGAATGGTGCCCTGACCGTCATGTGCGGTGGAGAAGAAGCCGTCTTCCAGCGTGCCGAACCGGTCATTTCCGCCTATGCCCGCATGGTCAATCTGATTGGTGGGCCCGGCGCCGGCCAGCTTACAAAGATGGTCAACCAGATCGCCATCGCCGGCCTCGTCCAGGGGCTCTCGGAGGCCATCCACTTCGCCCAGAAAGCCGATCTCGACGTCACCAAGGTCATCGACACAATTTCCAAAGGTGCAGCTCAGTCCTGGCAAATGGAAAATCGCTGGGAAACCATGACGGCTGGAAAGTTCGACTATGGCTTCGCGGTCGACTGGATGCGCAAGGATCTCTCGATCTGCCTGGGAGAAGCTCGCCGCAACGGCGCCAGCCTTCCGGTGACTGCCGTCGTCGATCAGTTCTATTCCGAGGTGCAAAAGTTGGGTGGCGGCCGCTGGGATTCTTCAAGTCTCATTGCCCGCCTGAATGCCGCCGACCGCAAATTAGGCTGAACGTTAGGCTGCGTCCGTGAGTAACAAGAACACCGATGATCCCTGCGTCGACGACCCCAAGGTCCGGGCACGAAAAGAGGCGATGGCCGCCATCAATCCGGTCTACAAGTGGCTTGGCATTGAAATCGAGCTTGCGGGCACCGAGCGTGCCCGCTTTGCCATGGACATAAAAGAGCAGCACGCGAATACATTCGGCGTCTGTCACGGTGGCATCCTCTTCGCGTTTGCAGATCTGGCTCTCGGGTTTGCCTGCAACGCCAGGGGCGAGCGCGCTGCGACAGCCAGCGCATCCATTGAATTCCTGAAACCCGTCCCACTTGGCGACCGCCTGATCGGTGATGTGATCTGCACAGCCAACAGTGGGCGTAACGCATTTTACGACGTAAAACTAAGTCTTGCGAGCGCACCCGATGTCACCATCGGACTGGTCAGGGGACGCATGCGTGTCACCGGCGGTCCAACTTTGCCCACATGACATGCATTTCCGTTTTGAGGCCTGAATGAATGCCAATCACAACGCTCTATGCTCTACCGCTCGCGCTCATCCTGTTGACGCTGACATTCCGTACAATCTCATATCGCCGCGCCAACAAGATCAGCCTTGGAGATAATGGCGACAAGGCACTTCTGAAGCGTATCCGCGTCCACTCAAACTGCGCTGAATACGCACCAATCGGGATCATCGTACTTGGACTTGCCGAAAGTGTCGCGACGCCGTCATACCTTGTGCACGCCACTGGCCTCGCTCTTGTCGCTGGTCGTGCAGTACATGCTTATGGCATGTCGCAGACACCGCAAATAATGCCGATTCGCGTCGCCGGCATGATCCTGACTCTTACTGCAATTGCAGGAGGCGCCTTTATCGGCACCGCCTTTGCGCTTCATCACTTGGCCTGAAGGCCCTTGTTGGCCTGTACCCCTTTACTTGTCTGGGCGCCCTTGCCGCCTAGGAGCGCAAATTGCAGCGGCAGCGCTGTTGTGTATTTAATCTGTTCGATCGCGAAAACCGACGACACCTTCGCGATTTCGATCCTTGCAATGAGCTTCTTGTAGAATTTGTCGTAAGACGCAATATCGGGCACGACGACTCGTAGAAGGTAGTCGATCTCGCCTGCCATGCGATAAAACTCGACAACCTCTGGAAAATCGACAACGGCTTCGTGGAACCGCTCCAACCACTCATTGCTGTGCTGGTCAGTCTTGATTTGAACAAATGCAGTCACACCGGCATTGACGCTCTCAGCACTGAGCACGGCAACTTTCCGCTGGATGACGCCAGCTTCCTCCAGTTTTTGGATGCGCCGCCAGCAAGGCGTTGTTGACAGACCTACTTCCTTGCCAATTTCAGCAACCGCCCGGGTAGCGTCCTCCTGCAAAATGCGCAAGATCTTGATATCCATTTCATCGAGCATATCCCTCCCCTTTCCTAGCGGCGCTCTTAAAAGGTAATCTACCCACCGGCCGCTTTTGAGAAGTCAAAGTGTTTTCAGTATCCGAGACCAACACGCAGTACGAATGATTATATTGATCCCGCCTGCCACAAACAGTTTTCAACACAACATCTATCACGTACGAAAAATAAACTGAACGCAACATTAAATTGACGCGGGCGACCGAATGGCGAACGCGAAAATGTGATAGGTCAACAGCCGCAGAGGCCTTGGCGCACAAGTGCCCTCAATTCAGGAAGAAGATCGGCTTCGAACCATGGATTGGTCTTAATCCATGCATTATTCCGCCAGGAAGGATGGGGCAGTGGAAAAAGTTTTGGCGATGTTTGAGAAATTACTTCGCGCCAAGTCTTAACTGTTTCAGTCAAAGTTGCACGGTCGAGCTGCCCCAAATGCCAAGCTTGGGCATACCGGCCAACAAGCAGCGCAACTTCAAGCTTTGGCAAATTGTCCATCACGCGCTGACGCCATTGAGGCGCGCACTCCTTGCGTGGTGGCAGGTCGGCGCCCTTTGCGTTGTAGCCTGGAAAACAAAATCCCATCGGCACAATGGCAACCCGCGTGCTGTCGTAGAATTCCTCTTCGCTCACGCCCATCCACGCCCTCAATCGCACACCGGAGGGATCGGTGAACGGCCGACCGCTATGATGCACTTTGAGTCCGGGCGCCTGACCGAATACCCCAATCCTGGCCATCGCGTTGACCTGCAGCACGGGCCGGGGTTCATGCGGCAACACTGGCCCAGTTGGCGTATCGACGCACAGCCTGCAATTCTTTATGTCGCGAACGAGCTTGGAAAGTGCTTCGCCGCCTGACCTCGCTTGGCCTTTCGCCATTCCTAGCTTCTTCAAATTTCGATTTCCAAACCGTCTTGAGCAATCGAGACGCGCGGTTCATCGACCTCCTCTAGACGCTCCAACATCGGCCGGCTCATATGAGTGAGAATGATGCGTTTCGCGCTAATATCGCAGAGTTTTTCCTGAAACACTTTCCAACTCGTATGGTAGCGCAATCCCGCTTCGTAGGCGAAGCACTCGTTGATGTGCAGATCGACACCAGCCGACAGCTCAAACAACCCATCGACCCACTCTGTATCGCCAGAATAACTGAGAGATCTGCCGCCAAACTCAAAGCGCAATCCAAGGGACGGAGCACCGGACGGGTGACAGACTTCAATTGCCTTGCACATTAACGCGCGCCAGTTGAATGGCTCGCCCGCGTCATGTTCGTGAAATTTTAGGTCAAAAGGGTTTTCTTTTTCCGTGCTGCCGGGAAACAGTGCTTCGGCGGTGGTGAGGTAACGCTCTTCAATACTCCGCGGCCCGACTACGATGAGCGGCTTCGAGCGTTTTTGGACATGTCGGGCATAGAGCACCCACCAAACGAGTCCCGAGAAGTGATCCCCGTGCAGGTGCGATATGAAGATCGCATCAACCCCGGCAGGATCAAGGCCGACACGATCCATGCCGATAAGACTCGATGCACCACAGTCGATCAGAAAATTGAACTCTCCGGTCGATACATGGAAACACGTCTGAAGTCGTCCGCCCGAGCCGAATGCATCGCCTGAGCCGACTATGGTCAGCTTCATATTTCTGGTCCTGTCCAACCCTGTCCGACAAAAGTGCGGTCACGCACGATAGTTCGTCTGTTCCCAAGGGAACAAGCAGCAATGCCCAGCCACTTGGAATAGGTGCATCAATGCTGAATTACCGCCACCGATCAAGCAGTTGCACTTGGCCGCGCTGAAACTACGTCGTACCAGCGCGCAACGCCTTTGAAAGTGGCAGGACGCTCTATACGTGCCTGAACCATAAAATCAACGGCAACCAGCGCCGTTATGTCGGCCACTGAGAACGAATCGCCGACGATAAAAGCCGAAGTAAGCAGACGTTCTTCGAGGATCGCAAGGCGCTCCAAAGCTTTCTGCTTATTGGCCTCGCCCCACTCGCGGACCTGCGGAACTTCGCGCTCCTTCATTCCTGGGTGGAGATGACGGAAGGCCTGCGCAACAGCGAAGAACAGACCCAACTCGACCCGCCGGTTCCACATTTCAATGCGCGCCTTCTGCAGAGGCGACTTACCAAACAGGACCGGTTCAGGATGAAGTTCCTCGAAATACCGGCAGATTGCGATAGTCTCCGAGATGCATTCACCGTCTGCCAGTACGAGAACGGGCACTTGCCGCATCGGGTTCAGACCGGCAAATTCCGCCGACTTTATGTTATCGATTTTGAGCGCGAATTCTTCCAGCGGCACGGAAATATTCTTTTCCGCTAAAAAAATTCGAACACGCCTCGGATTTGGCGCGGCCGCCGTTTGGACAATTTTCATATTCGTTAACCCACCGTTATTTCACTCGCCATTTCGGAACAGTCGGGAAGATTCGCCATCTGGATCATGGCCAGATAAACAGGCATGAAAAGAAAGCGAATTTATATTCGCACCGATTGGCATTGAAGACGCTCATTGTCCGATATTCCGCTCCCGTCGCCAATCCCGTGGCCTTTTGAATTCCCCCGACCAAAGGCCTTTGCGGGCTGCTTTCGCAGCACGCTCCTCATCTTTATAACGACCATATGCCACCGCAAAACCCTGCGCCACCATTTCCCGGTTAAGCGCCGTATCCCCTGCTCTGCAAAGAGCCAGCAGTCGGTCATGCTTGTCGACATCCAATCCTTCGCAGAACACGCTTTTGCGCCCAATCAATCGTTGTAGAAGCCTTCGAGCCTCTTTCCCGCAGTCCCACTCCTGGCCTTGGCGGGTGCATGTTTGCCGGCCTTCCGGTGCATCAATACCTTGCATGCGCACTTCCCGGCCCGCTACGCGCAGACTATCGCCGTCAATAACTTTGGCGCTGCCTTCAATATTGGAGATACCAGCAGAAGGCCAAAAGGCATTAAATAGCATGCCAATCAAAATGAGCAAAAGCCCGATCCATTTCACCGGACCGCGCTTCTTCAATAGTTGTAAAGCCAGCTTCATAGTCCTGCCACAACGAGTTGTATCAATTTGATAAACGATAAGTTAGTGAATTTGGGAGAAATTAACCGGCAATGAGTGATCCAGATTCGAAGCGCATTGGCTGGTTAACGTCCTATATCCCGCAATCACGGCGTTCGAGATAAAAGAATAGCCCGAATTGGGAACTACGAACCGGATGGATATGTCGGGGAAATCCGAAGAAATCGCGCGCCTTAGGGGCCGTCGCGAGGCACGCCGGCAATCCAGCGAGCAATTGCGCACAATTCGCACCCAATTATCGACCGGATCCACCATAAAACCCGAATTTGAATACGAACTTCTCTCGATGTTCGTGCGGAACGAGATCGCAGCCGCGGCAACCATGCCTGCGCTCTCCATCATTCTGTCGATTGCTTCGATGCTATGGGCGACTCCGCTCGAAGCAGCCCTCTGGTTGGTACTCGTTATCTCCTCCAAAGTCTTCCTCCTGGAGTTGTGCCGCCGCTTCATAGCCTTAAGTCAGACCGACGTCGACATCCGCATCTGGCGCCGCCGCTTCGTGTTCGCCGAAATGCTGAACGGCATGACCTGGGCGGGATTCGCACTTGTGGGGATCTCGAACTACGCAACAGCCAGCGATTCCCTGTTGTTCTCTTCCCACGTCTTCATCTTCGCGATGCTGATCGTGATCCTGGCAATTCGGATGACGTTTGCCTCGACAATCATGCCAATCATGCATGCTGGAACGATTCCGATGACGATTGCCGTCGTCGGCCGCCTCGTAATGCTCGGTATCCTTGTCAACGATCCGCTTTATTACGCTCTGGCCTCGATGGCGGTCGGTGTCCATCTCTACTTCGTCTTCCTCGCCGTTGGTCTGCACTCGACAGCGCTGGCCATGCTTGAATTCCGCTCCCAGAAGGACCTGCTTATCGCCGAGCTAGAAGAGGAAAAATCAATATCAGATGAAGCCCGGCGCCGTGCGGAAGGAGCCAACAAGGCCAAGTCGCGCTTTTTGGCCACCATGAGTCATGAGTTGCGCACACCACTCAACGCGATAATGGGCTTCTCCGAAGTGATGAAGCAGGAGGTGCTCGGCCCGATGCCGAACGACACCTACCGAGACTACGCAGACAATATTCACTCAAGTGGCAGCCATCTTCTGCATCTGATCAACGAAATCCTCGACCTCTCGCGCATTGAGGCCGGCAAATATGAACTACACGAAGAACCGTTGCGCATTGCCGATATCGCTGACGACTGCCACCGCCTTCTGACGCTGCGTGCACAGGGCAAAGGTCTCGAAATCATTGAAGATTTCGCGCCCAGCCTCGAACAAATCTGGGCTGATCCGCGCGCCATTCGCCAGATCTGCCTCAACTTGATGTCGAATGCTTTGAAGTTCACTCCACGCGGCGGCAGGATCTACGTCAGTGTCCTTCACACCCACGACGGCGGACAGCGCCTGAGTGTACGCGATACCGGACCAGGCATCCCTAAAGAAGAAATCCCGAAAGTCCTGCAAGCATTCGGACAGGGTTCGCTCGCACACCAAACGGCCGAAGGAGGAACCGGACTTGGACTGCCGATCGTAAAGAACTTGATTGAATTGCACGGCGGCCGTTTTGAATTGCATTCCGAACTGCGTAAGGGGACCGAGGCAATTGTTTACATTCCAGCCAAAAGGGTCCTGCAGGCCGTTGGTCCGTTGCAACCATTCGGCGCTGAACGCCATCGCGAAGACGTCTCCACCCGTCGCCCGCGCCTAATCAGCCCACAGGCGGGGCAAGAGCGGTCCGCGCGCGCTCCAAGCTACGCTCGCGCGTGAGCTGGACTGTCTGTGCAAAGCCGCAGCCTTACCTCTGCATCGTCGCCCCGTATGGGCACAAGCCTTACACATGGCTATAACGCTCCCTAGATATGGGTATGGCCACTAACCAACCCTCTCCCGTTTGCAATCGATCTAATTAAGGATTTCAAATGCTCGGCTGGCTTGCCTTGCTCTTCGCGCTGCTCGTCGCGCTTTTCTATTTTCTTACCGGTGACGGCAGCAGCGTATCTGAGCTTGCCGGGATAGAGCGATGGATGTTTATTGGTGGCGGAACGCTGCTCGTCTTCTATGCGCTGCTGTTAATGGGCGACAACGCCAACAGACTTGGCCGGTCGCTTAAACAGCTCGCCGTCTGGGGCGGTCTGATGCTGCTCCTCATTGCCGGCTATAGTTACCGTGGAGAACTGGGCGAAATCGCCTATCGCGTCACCGGAGAGCTGTCCCCACCCGGCACCAGCCAGTCCGTGACTACGCCAAGCGGCGACATCGCGGTACGACTACGCCGCCGCTCGGACGGCCACTTTGTTGCCCGGGGAGCGATCAATGGAGCCACCACGACAATGCTTGTCGACACCGGTGCCTCAACGGTTGTGTTGAAACCCGCCGATGCCGAACGTGCCGGCATCGACGTCTCAAATCTCTCCTTCACCGCCCCAGTCAGCACCGCTAACGGAACCACATTTGCTGCCCCCATTCGACTGCGCAGAATAGACATTGGCGGTATCGTTCTTGAGGACATCGAAGCACTTGTCACCAAGCCAGGAAGTCTTAACGAAAGCTTGCTGGGTATGAGTTTCTTAAGACGTTTGCGGTCATATGAGTTTTCGGGCGATTTCTTGACGCTCCGGAGCTAGCAATCGTTTGGCAGCCCCGGCGCACAACACCAGTCACCGGGCGCGTAGTATGACGAGCGGCACCCGCAAATTGATCAGCGAAGTTTTAGGCTGGGCAGCAATCGCCGTTGTGCTGGCCTCGGCAATGGCCAACTTCGATTCCCTAAAGGGACACACGGCGACAGCGCTTGGTATCGAGCTGCCCCAATCGGGCACGCTCTCGCGAAGTGCGAAAAGCCCTTCCCAATCCGACAAGAACCGCACACCACGAGCCGTTGGTTATGTCGAGTTATCCGCCGACGATAGCGGACACTATCGCACCGACCTTGAAATTAACGGGCGTAGTGTTGACGCTATGGTCGACACCGGCGCGACGCTTGTTGCAATGAGCCATGAAGACGCGCGACGCGCAGGAATTCGTCTTGCCGCCAAGGATTACACCCATCGGGTGCGCACGGCGAATGGTATTGCCAAGGTTGCGCCTGTAACACTGTCCCGGGTCCGTATTGGCGACATTACGGTCCGCAACGTTCAAGGCGTCGTCACCGAGCGCGGCGCAATGGATGGCACGCTTCTAGGCATGTCGTTCCTCAGCCGCCTTTCCCGCTTTGAAATCCGCAGCGGCCGTCTGATCCTGCAAGAATAACGCCGAGCAAACCACAGCACCGACCACGATAAAACAGCCGTGATCACACGTATCACGGCGCAATTCTTGTACACGCCGCACAACAAGGCTAATCGATGAGGCATTCGATAACACTGGATGCCCACTCTTGAGTTACGACACCGCCAGCTCCCTTGCCTTGATCCGTGACGCCGATCCCGGCCGCCCGTTCGTGGTCGCTCAACTAGGTCAATCCCTTGACGGTCGCATAGCAACGACCTCGGGAGAGAGCCGCTGGATCAATCGTGACGCGGCTCTGGATCACCTGCACGAACTGCGCGCTGCGGTCGATGCTGTCGTCGTAGGCGTTGGTACAGTCGTTGCCGATGATCCGCAGCTTACAGTGCGACGCATCGCACTTCCAACTGCACAATCACAGCCCGCCCGTATCGTAATCGACCCTTCAGGGCGCTTGCCCGGAACCGCGAAAATCTTCGCCCGCGATGGCGCCCCCGTGCTGGCCATCAATGCAACTGATTGCGAAGTTGCTCCGCCCTGCCCAGCAGTAAAAATCAAACGCAACACATCTGGCCTTTGCCCGGCCGAAATCGTAGCCGCCCTGTTTCAACGCGGTTATAAAAGGTTGCTGATTGAGGGTGGTGCCCACACTGTATCGCGCTTCATCGATGCCGGTATCGTCGACCGGCTACACGTTTTGGTCGCCCCTATGATCATCGGCTCGGGACAAGCAGGGCTCGAACTGACGCCAATTGCTCGACTGAACCAGGCACTCCGGCCACCAACAAAAGTCTGTGTCCTGGACGATGGTGATGTGCTTTTCGATTGTGATCTAGCCGGTGCCCGTGCAAATCTCGAAAAAATTACCGAGTGAAATTCAGAGCGAACGAGGAGTTGACGATGCCGAGGAGCAACATCCCCACCGTTGAAACGACATCGGGCGCAATCGAAGTCTACACGCCAACCGCCCGCGCCTACCATTGGATCGTAGTGGCACTCATCGCCATCCAAGCCCCCGTCGGACTCTACATGGTTTATCGCGGTGGCACGCTGAACATTTGGGACGCAACGACCAACAACCTTTATTCCGCCCACAAGCTTGTTGGCGTCACCATTCTCCTATTCGTTCTGCTGCGCCTCGGGTATCGCCTGACAGCAGGCGCACCACATCCCGAACCCACTATTGAGCCCTGGCAAAAAACAGTCTCGGAGATCACACATTGGGCGATCTACGTTTTGCTCCTGGTCGTGCCAATCCTCGGTTATATCGGTGTCTCGATGTATCCCGCACTCAACATCTTTGGAGCATTCAATCTACCTGCGCTCACCGCGCCTGATAAAAAGTTGGCGGAGGCGATTTTCGGGTGGCATGCCTACGCCGCCTTTGCGCTTATTGGCCTTGTCACACTCCACATCGGCGCGGCGCTCTTCCACCACATCATCCGCAAGGATAACGTTCTCGGCCGCATGCTCCCAGCCGCGCTTCGTAAGGACTAGAACCGAATTGGAACACGCCGTTACAAAGGCATTGCCAATGTATCGGTATGGCCGATTAGGATGCCGCTCAGTTTCCGCAACGCCCAGGATTTGAGCGCTCCCTCTTCGACCTCGCCGACTTCAGCGACCGCGGCTGCGTGACCAGCCTGCAATTCATCGATCAGCGCCTGATCGTGCTGACCAAGCTGCCAGGAGCTGTCACCGTCCTGCACGCTGTAGCCAGCCATCTGGAATTGATCTGACAAGTGCATTGGCGCAATCGGCCCAGCGGCAACTCCAAATCCCTTGTCGGTCAATTGATGGCGGTGAAACGTCGAAGTGATCGCGCCGTCAAGCGGGTGATGCGGTTGCCAGCGCATAATGCCATTGTAGGTCAAGACCGTATAGAACACGGCACGGCGCGCTGCCACCACCTGTGCAACCTTCCGAATAAAGGCTTCCGAAGCGAGGTCAAAAAAGGCGGCGGCAGTCACAAGATCACTGGCCGAACCCAGCGCCTCATCAAGATTTGCCGAGAGATCCGCCTGCCGGAACGACACTGTTATCTTCCGACGCCCCCTTTGGAGAATTAGACCGCCGCCATCCTCTCGCGCACTATCGGCCCAGGCGGAGAGTTCTGTGCGGGCGGCTTCCAGTAGACCCTCATCGTAGTCCACCAGCCTCCAAGCCTGCACCTCAGGCAGCAAATCCGCCGTGCCGCGAAGATTTGATCCCGTTCCGCAGCCTATGTCCGTAACCGTCACCTCGTCGCGCAAGGCAAACCGTGCCGATAGCGCATCAGCCAACTGCGGATTGCGCGAACGGTGATCGGCAGCCTCACGCAGCTTGAGCCAAGCGATTGAAAAACCCGTCATAGAAAAAATCCCGTGAGAAAGCGTCAGCGCAACTACGCTAGCCGGCATTACATTTTCGTGAAATCCACAAGGAACGAGGCGCGGGATTGTGCCTACTACGCCTTCAGACCCATTATGGCAGCGGCCACTCGACGCGCAGTCTCATTCCAGGTTGGCAACTTGCGTCCCGCTTCCCATGATGCGTCCGACAACTTAGTTCGTAGCTTGCGTTCATTAAGAGTGCTCTCAAGCGCCCGCGTCAACGATTCCACATCGCCTGGAGGAACTTTGATCGCTGCACCCTCAGGAACCGTTTCAACGGCCGCTCCCCCCGTCGTGCAGACAATCGGCAGCCCGCGCGCCATCGCCTCACCCAGCACCATACCGTAGCCTTCGAACAGCGATGGCATAACAAAGATGTCAGCGCTTTCGTAGAAGCGGTCGAGCGTCGCCGGCACAACGACGCCGGTAAGCGTCACTTTGTCGACAAGATCAGCCGCAGCGATTTGTGCCTTCAGTGCCGCGGTCGCCGCGGGGTCACGATCAACAGCACCTGCAATTGAGAGCCGCCAATCAAGTTCCTTCAACGGCTCGAGCGCAGCTATCAGCACATCGTAGGCCTTACGCGGAGTGACGGTGCCAACACAAAGGAGTTGCATCGGCGTTCCAGTTCCCGTTGCCCTCTGCGCAGGATCCGTGCCCGGTTCGGCCACCGTAATGGCATCACCAGCGACACCGTAATCGGATTGAAGGATACGTTTTGAGACTTCACTCACAACAACAACCTGGTCAACCAAAGCCAGGGCTTTCGTTTCGCTCGCCTTCAGCGCATCGCGTCGGTCTTCTGGCAGGCCCGATTCAAGTGCCAAGGGGTGATGCACCAGTGCGATGATCCGCTGTTCGATACCCTTGACGACTTCCTCAGGCAGCGCACCTAACGCCAGTCCGTCGAACAGGACCGTTGCATCTCCAGGCAGCTTGCTGAATTCCTTCGCGACTGTCGCGCAATCCGCTGCAGATGGTGAGGGAAAGCTGCTAGGCAAAGGCAAGTGGGTCACAGCCACACCAAACGACGGCAACTCCGCCATCAGCCTGCGGTCGTAGCCATAGCCGCCGGTCGGCGTCTCTATATCACCCGGAATCGCGAAATAGACTTCAGTCACCTACAGGACCCTCATAGCTGGCGCGCGCCAGATCCGTTTCATGCAGCGTTACTCGGATCTTCGCAATTCCTCGGCCATCTTCGCCCAGTTTACCTGACCCAGCAGCTTTCGCCATCTCATCAAAGATATATTTGGCGAGGAACTCCGTCGTCGTCAAAAGCCCCTCGAATTGCGGCAGTTCATCGAGGTTTTTGTAACCCAGCGGTTCCAGCGTTTCCCTGAGAACGCTTAAAGCCGCACCGATGTCGACTACGACATTCTGCTTTGTCAACTTCGGGCGAAAGAAGCCGACATCAACGACGAACGTCGCCCCATGCATCTGTTGAGCCGGGCCGAAAAACGGGTCGGGCAGCGAATGGGCAATCATGATGCGGTCGCGGACTTCGACTGAATACATGTGGCTTACTCCTGTAAGGCGATGGCGCGTTGAGATCACATGTAGCGGATGACGGGCGCAAGGGCAGCCGATTCGGGACCAAGAATGCCTGGAAGAAGTACCGGTGCATCCTCGAACGCAATCTCTTCGTTAACGAGCAGATCAAATTCTGGGCAGTCTAGTAACTTCATTGCGGCAGTAATCCTGCGGGCATAGTCCCATCGTGGCCGTTTCGCCGCTGCCACCTGACCGACCTGCGATGAAATGAGTTGCAGCCGCCTGGAATGAAAGCGCCCGCCCAGCGGGGCCGCCACCGGGTTGGCACCAAACCACGACATCTCGACGACTCGGCCTTCCATTCCCGCCAACCCAAGAGCCGTTTCCAGTCCCTTTCCGCTAGCACTTGCATGGAAGACGACATCGCGATCGTCTGGCAAATCGTCTCCGGGAAGCGCAAAGCTCGCCCCGAACGCCTCCACGATTTCGGCCCGTGCCGGATTCGAATCGATCACGATAACGTCAGCGCCGGGCAACCGCGCAGCCAAGTGGGCAACCAACAAACCGACAACACCCGCTCCGACGACAGCAATACTGTCGCAGGGGCCGCTTGCCGCATCCCAATGGGCGTTGAGTGCTGTTTCCATATTTGCAGCCAGAGTAGCCCGCCTGAGAGGCACATTGCATGGGACTTCTACAAGTGCTTCTGGCGAAGCCAAGAATAAGTCCTGATGCGGATGTAGGCAGAAAAATGGGCGTCCAATCAGCTCCTTAGGCCCCTTCTCGACTAGGCCTGTCGCGCTATAGCCGTATTTAACTGGAAATGGAAATACGCCGTCCTGCATCGGGGCACGCATCGATTGAAACTCGCTCTCGGGGACATTCCCAGTGAAGACGAGCCGCTCGGTCCCCCTGCTGATGCCGCTGTAATGAGTCCGCACCAATGCGATGTCACGAGTTGGAACTTCGAGCCGTTCTGAGCGTAACGCAACTTTCAGGGGTTCGTCGTACCACAAAGCCCGTACGTCGACGTGATCCACTCCACCAGCTTGTGCCGTTGTTATTTTGGTCATGAAGGCCACCTTCCGAAGGAGCTCGAAATGAGCCCACGGCGGAATTGAGAGATGAGACTATGAGCCATACAGTCGAAACTGCTTCCAAGTTATCGGTTGCCCCGCGGCGTCCAAGGCTTAGCCTGCCAACCCGCCTTCAGTCCATCTCGGAACTGCGCCGGCGGCGCATCATCTTTCTGACACTGAACATCATCAGCTACGCCGCTCTTCTTGCAGCTGCGGCTTCGGTAATGAACGCTGGCGGCTGGACAACCGTCGACATAATCATGTTCGGCTGCTTTGCCGTTGGCACGCCTTGGGCGATTCTCGGCTTTTGGAACGCAGTCATCGGCCTCTGGCTGTTACATTTTCATGGCAATGCCGCAAAGGCTGTA
>JAJFHK010000339.1 GCA_021775655.1 Filomicrobium sp.
ACCAAGTTGTTCAACTGCAGCAAGAGCGTCGGCAAGAACGTCGAAGTCGTCCGTTGAGTTTTTAATCCCGCACGATTTGCGGGCGGGCGGGTATGACTTGGCAATACGCCTGCCAGCCTCCTGAATGTCGGTAGCAGCCAAGCGGATGATCGATTGGCGATTCTCGTGATCCAAGTAGAACGTTACAATCAGGCCGACCAGCAAAAGCAAAAAGGTTGCTTGCGCAAAGTGAATTAACCCAATCCGGTTAGCCTGCATTGGCCGGGATGATCACGTTCCATGCCGCGACGAGACCATTTGCGAAGATACCGATCACGATGTTGCCGACCAGTTCGGCCCAGGATGTTCCCTTCAGCGTGGCAAGTCCTTGGCTCCCGTCAGACATCGCTTGCTGCACGGGCTCGGGTGCACCCTCGCTCATTCGAATACCGATCAGGGCGCCGACTCGTGCCGTCAGGAAGAACGAGATGATGTAAACGCAATAGAAGATGAGGAACATTTCCTTTTGCTCGTGCCAAGAGCTTTGAACCACGCGATCCCACATAAGCATGATCGGCCATGTCAGCAGGAAGGCCGCCATTGCACCAGCAAAGCTTGTCGAGAACAGTTCTTGGCGACCGGATAAAAAGCCCAGGACAAGGCCGAACACCAGCACCGGAAGCAGCCGTATAGCGGTTGCGACAACGTAGTTCGCCAACCCGTCCTTTACGAGTTCCGAAAAGATCAGTTCCTTGGCTTTTTTGGACTCTATCGGCTTGATACCGGCCTCGGAAAATTTCGTTCGCAACAGTTCGGCCGCCGAATTCTTGATCGAGCCTGCGTAATGATCGGTTACACCGCTGGCTATCGCAGAAACCCCGTAGGCACGATCGATAATCTGATCAACTGAGGATTTTGTCAGCGGCTTGGCGAGCGAGCCTAGATTCTCGTTGCTCAGCGCAGACAGGAATTCGCGATGAGCCTGTCTTGCTGCGGCAATTTCGTTGGCTGTCAGCCCCTTGTAGTTAGGCTTTGTGTTGAGTTCGGCCGATGCCGGTGCGGATGGCGATTCGATCGCCCGGACACCGGTGAAAGCTGTCTCGAGGCCGCCTCTTATCGAGGCGCTAAAATGGTTTCCAATTTGGAAATCATAGTACTGCATCAGCCTGCGATAAATGTCGCCGACCGTTTTTTCCGAGCTTAGTACTTTTTCGAATTCCTCATCGCCCATCGGTGGGATGGTAGTGTTCTGGCCGGCGTTCGATAATGCCGTACGGACCTGGCTATCGATGCCAAGCGCGATTGAGTAAATCTTGTCGATTTCGTTCTTTTCAAAAAGATCCGCGCCGTAGCGATAATGCGACGAATCGCTGCTGAGCTTGGCCGTGCAATCGACCGACCGTCCAAGGTCACCACTTGTTACATTGTGCTTTGCCATTAGCTGACAGAGCCGGGCCGCAGATACGCTGGGCGGATCGACGATAAATGGTTCGGAAGAGCCCGCGTAAAGCTTGGAGAAGCTGAAGTAGTATTTGCTTGGAAGCAGTGAGGTCAGTTTTATCAGGACTAATATGGCAAAGGCGCCGAAAAACGCGATGGCTACGTTTACCCGCAATCCTAACAGAAACTGAAGCACGACCATTCCCCCTTACTTCGGCTCATACACACTGCTCTGTCCGGCGACACTGTAAAGTTTCCGCGCGACTTCGGGCAAGGCACCTCTGATGCAATGCCCGCTTATTGCAAGCGGTGTCTACAGATGAATTGTCAACACAGGGCTGCGCCGCTTACCAAGTGAGTTGATGGTGGTGAGGTTCAAACGCGTGCGGCCGTTGGCTGGATAACCAGGCTGCCGTATCCATGCGTGATGATTTCCTCGTCGCTAAGACTGAAATTGTCGAATCCGACTGTATGAAAGCGCTCAAAATAGCTGCGAAGTGACTTCTCGATGCCTTTATCGTAGTCGGGGCGGGCGACATGCGTCGCGCCCTGTACGACTTTGACAATCTTTCCCGATTTAACGATCAACTCGCCGTTTTTGAAGACGAAGACCGGTGTCGCGAACATCGCTTCGCGGTCGGCCAGATCCTCATAGACGGTAATATCTGCGGTTGCGCCCACACCAAGATGGCCACGGTCCTTCAAGCCGAGGCTGCGAGCCGGACCGGCGCGGGTCATGATGGCGATGTCGTACAGCGTGTACTCGCGATCGAGACTCGCGAGCACGCTGGAACTTGCGGCGTCGGGATTGATCTTCTGCATCATGTCATTGCGGAAGCCTTTGTCCATCAACAGCCGGATGAGGTGAGGGTAATAAGTGAAGGGGGCTCCATTGGGGTGGTCGGTCGTCAGGAAAATGCGCCAAGGGTCTTCGATCAACAGGAACAATTCGAGCCCTATTGCCCACTGCAGAGCATTGACGAAGCTCTTGTCGCGGTAGCGCATCGGTACGACGCCGCAACCGGCATCGCATTCAATGTCCATGACAACCCACTTGTTGGGGCTGGCTGAACCTGTATTGCCATACTGGCGCATTGAGTCACCTGAGGCGGTGCACGTCTGGCCGAATAGGACCTGGCCGACGTCAATCGAAACGTTTTTATGGCTGTTGACGAGTTCTGCGACTTTGGCAGCACCCGATGAGAACTTGCGGTCGCCTTCGGTTCCATAACTGTGGAACTGGATGTGCGTCAGGTGAACCGGAAGTCCTTCCATCCCTGCAATCGTATGTTCGGTTGTCTCGACATTTCCCGGCACACCCAGGTTACAGCCGTGAACATGAAGCGGATGGGTAACTCCCAGTTCTTTCACCGCACGCGACAAAGTCAGCAGGACTTGGCGGGGGGTAACGCCGTAATGGGCGTGTTGTTCGTCGAGATCGAGCTGGCGCTGGTTGAACTTGAAAGCACTAATGCCTCCGGGATTGACGACTTTGATCGCAATTGCCTGAGTGGCATGCAGTGTCCAGGCTACATAATCCTTGATGGCTTCGATGTCGTCATTGGCTGCGAGCTGACGCAGGAAGAAATCATCGCTGCCGAGCATGGCGAAGGCGCCTTTGTCGATCATCGGCGTGTCGGCCATTTCCATGTGCGCCTGGCGCGCATTGGCTGGCAGCATGGCGGGCTCAAAGCCGGCCGTATATCCCATTTCGGCATAGCGATAACCGGCCGTCAATGTCGAGGGAACGGCGTGGCCGCAACCAGCGCGAGTGAGGTCTCCGCGGCATACGGGATCGCCGCGATGATCCTCGGGCAGCATAAGGCGGCCGATGGTCATCTTGCCGCCTCCAATATGGGTATGGGGATCGATAGCGCCGGCCATAACGATACGGCCCTGCAGAGCATACTCCTCGTCAATGCGAGCGTCTGGCGGTGTCGCGACGATCACACCATCCTGTACATAGATGTCGCGGAGTTCACCATCGATTCCGTTGGCAGGATCGTAAACCTTGCCGCCCGTCAGTTTGATCAACATCGTTTTTCTTATCCCAGAGATTAGAGTGCGGCTTCGATGGCGGAGAGAACGGAAGCAACGCTTGGATTGTTCGAGCGTCCCAGGTTGCGCAAGGGCAGGGAAACGACGCTGTCGCAACGGATCAGCTGGCCGGAGTGATCAATGCCGGGAGTTCCGACAGGTATGAATACAGCAGGTGAACCTGGCAAATTCATTCCGGGCGGACCGAGTACGATCGTTGGTAAGCCGGTGTCGGGTGGAACCAAGTCAGGGGAATAGGACGCAATCCAAACGAGCAGGTCAGCCTCGTTGCTTGCAAGACGATTTGGAATCGCGTTGGCCAGCGGATCGTAATCGGGAGCTCCTGTCGCGTAGCTGACGCGGGTTGGAAAACCACTCTGCCAACCGCAGACCGAAGTCGATGTCGTCGCGCCCTCGTCACCGCCAAGTGACAGGCCGGCTGCTCGTGTCGTTTTGTTGAGCAGCCTGACGACATCACTGACGGCATGGATCGTCAGATCACTATCATGGGTTTGAAGTCCGGCTGGGGCCCAGACGAGAACGGAATAATCCGCATCGTTCAGCTTCTTGCCGACGTCTTCAATCGCCAAGAGCGGAACACCTGCAACACTATCGCCCGCGACGGGATTGCCTCGCATCCGTGCGAGGAGCGCGCTGACCACTTCATCAACCCGGTCGAGTGCGCAGGGAAGTGTTATGACGTCACCGACGCGCGGACCCGTGGCTGCTGATTGATCAAGTCCTTCGCCGACAAACACAACGGTCCGCGGCTTGTTTGCCTTGTCAAACATTGACGTCTCGGCGCAAACGATGCGTTCGAAAAATCGTGGATGCAGTGTGTGAACGTCACTACCGACAATAACGACGACGTCGGCGCGGTTTCGCGTTTCGGTCAACGTCGACATGATCCAGCCAGCCGACTGCAAGACCTTCATGTTAAACCCAACGCTTTCGCTAAAGGCATGGTCGACGACACCGCGAGAATGGTCAGCCAACGACATGACTGAGCGCATTCCGCCAACGTCGGTTGCGAGCCCGCCATAAAGTGGCGACGACGATTTGCGGATCATGCTTGCGGCTTCGGCGACGGCTTCATTGAGCCGAACATTGCGGCCACCGATCTGAGGCGAGGCTGTTGGAAGCACTCGTTCGAACCCTGCAATTGCCTTGCTGCAACCGTTGCGCGCGACCTTGAGTGTGACTCGCGTGCGTACGACCTTCAGATCGTCGCAGAGAAGACCGCAAAATGGGCAGGGTACATGGTCAAATTCGATGGCTGACCCAACGTCGCTCATGGAAATCTCCTCCGTTCTTTATCTTTCGGTCTGGGTTCTCAGTTTCGCCCAGACTCGTAGATTCGGTAAAATCTAAGCACGACATCGGGGAGGGATGGAAGGGTAAAGGCGCATCGGCAGGCTTGCCTGTCAAACCGAGGGGCTTCCGGTAAGCGGAAAGCGCTCCTTGATGCGGCGAAATAGCTGATCTCGGACTTTACGATAGCTTTCCAGAATTTGATCGTCGTCGGCGTCTTCTGGTAGTGCCGTGGCATCGAGTGTCGGCCAATATTCAACACTTGCAGGATTGGTTCTTGTCAGTTCCAGCGCCTGGTGATGGGCTTCTGGGGACAGCGATACAATCAGGTCGATGTCTTCGTCCTCGTAAGCGGAAATTGGAGTCGGCTTGTGCCGTGAAATATCGATGCCAAGTTCGCTCATCACTGTTTCGGCATAGCGGTCAACGTCGCCAGCACGCACGCCAGCCGAACACACCTTCATGCGGTTGCCGGCAAGATGGCGGAAAATTCCTTCGGCCATGGGAGATCGCACAGCATTTAAGCTACAGGCAAAAAGCACATGGCGCGGCGCGGCGCCTGGAGCCCGCCCGAGTGGCACCCGCTCATCCCTTCCAATGCAGTGCGCAGATCAGCGTGAACAGCCGTCGCGCCGTGTCAAAATCCATTTCAATCTTACCTTCAAGGCGTTCGACAAGCAGCTTGCTGCCTTCGTCGTGCAGTGAGCGCCGTGATATGTCGATGGCTTGGATTTTTGATGGAGGAGCAGAACGGATTGCCGCATAGTAGCTGTCGCAGATGAGGAAGTAGTCCTTCACAATTTTTTTGAAGGGCTGCAGTGAAAAATGCTGTGTGTCGACGTTCTCTGCAACCTCGTTGCCGATCGTCATAGCGAGACGATCGTCTGCGATCGATAGCTGCAGGCGATAAGGGCCGTCGTCGCGACCCACCGGCTTGAATTCATTTGACTCGAGGATGTCATAGATCGCGACTTCGCGCTCGTGCTCGACGTTTGGATTCTTGCGCGCGATGGTTGTTTGATCGAGGTTGATCTCGTAGAGCCGCGAGCGGGACGTGGGGGATGGTCCGAATTCCGACATGGCAGCTCCCTTATCCGGAGTTCTTGAGGCGTAATTCGACAGAACGGCGGTGGCCTTCCAGCCCTTCCGAACGAGCAAGCGTCATGGCGGCGGGGCCCAACTTTCTTAATGACGCAGCGTCGAGTTTAAGGAGCGATGTGCGCTTCATGAAGTCGAGGACGCCAAGGCCGGACGAGAAACGCGATGAGCGCGCCGTCGGCAAGACATGATTGGTTCCTGCAACGTAGTCGCCAATGACTTCAGGTGTATGGCTCCCGATGAATATCGCACCGGCATTGCTGATCCGGCTGGTCAGAGCCTCTGCGTTCGCTGTCGCAATTTCAAGGTGTTCGGCTGCAATGCGGTCAGCAAGCGGCGGGGCATCATCGAGTGATCCGAGAATGATGATTGCGCCAAAGTCGCGCCAGCTTGGCGTCGCAATTTTCGTACGCGGGAGTTCTGCCAATTGACGTTCGACTGCCGCTTCAACCGCATCGGCAAAGCCGGAATCATCGGTCATCAGAATTGATTGGGCGGCTGTGTCGTGTTCGGCCTGGGCGAGCAGATCAGCTGCGATCCATTCGGGATCATTGTCAGCATCGGCAATGATGAGGACTTCAGAAGGACCAGCAATCGAATCGATACCAACCGTTCCGTAAACCTGACGTTTGGCGGCCGCGACGTAAGCGTTGCCGGGACCGACAACGGTTGCGACCGGCTGGATCGTTTCAGTGCCGTAGGCCAGGGCTGCGACCGCTTGCGCGCCGCCTACGCGGTAGATCTCATCTGCGACCATGCCGCCCGCTGCGAGAACCAACGGGTTTACCTTGCCATCGGGCATCGGTACGACCATGACGACACGCGGCACGCCTGCAACCTTTGCCGGTACGCCATTCATCAGCACGGAACTTGGATAAGACGCCGTGCCGCCGGGGACATAGAGGCCGACAGATTCGACGGGTGTCCAGCGTTCGCCAAGTTCGACGCCTGCGTCATCAGTATAGCGGCCTGAGACCGGTTTCTGGCGTTGATGGTGGGCGGCGATCCGTTCGCGTGCAAAATTCAAAGCGTCCAGAGCCTCGGGGCTTTCGCTTTTGACACGCTCAACTGCATCGGAAATTTCGTCAGGGGTGACGGCTATGCCGCGCTTAACCAGATCGATGCGATCGAACTTTCGCGAGAGCGCTACGAGGGCTTTATCTCCTTGCGTACGCACATCCCTGATAATGCCGGACACGACGCCATCGACTTCGTCGGATACTTCGCGCTTCTCGGCAAGGAGTGCAGTGAACGCGGACTGAAAATCAGGATCGCTTGTATCTAGTCGCTTAGCCATTTTTAGTCGCGCTCGCACTGTTCTTGTAGGTTGCACTGCCGCTTATCTGCACACTCGTTACTGTTTTCGTGTGGGCCTGGCGCGGAGTTGCGCCCGCAAGGTAAAAATTAGCCATCGCTTTCCGCGCTGTCGGGGTGATTTGGCCGGCGAGTTGTCGTCCATGCGGCACCGAGATCCCTCAATTCAGATTCGATGCACTCAACGTCGAGTGCTATCTGAGGGCCACCTGAAAAATACAAAGTCACAGTTCCCGACGGCACCTCATGTTTTTCAAATGCGATCGCCAGAAGTGACAGCACGTCTTGCTTGCGTGAACGGTCGATACCAGCACTACGAACGGCATTGACCTTCTCGAAACGAAGCGCGGTCTGGCTGCGGGCGTAAGCCTCTTTGGTTTGGCCTCGAGTTGCAGGCGCCGCCGTGCCGCCATCTGCAATCGTCCAATCGAAGCGATTGAGCACCATGGCAAAGCGGCGGGCGACCGGCTCAAATGAGATATCGCCGATGCGGCCAACAGCATCCTGGAGATGCGCTGAGAAGACTTGAAGGTCTTCCTCATCAAGCGCAATCAGTTTCAGCTCCGACATCTTAATGGACTTGCCTTGAAGAGTTGCACAACCGGCCGCTCATGGTTGTGAACGGACCGGAAGGCTGTTTGATACCGGTGGCGCGGGTTGAAGGCAACAAGAGCGGCTCAGACCAGACCGCATTGGCTGTGCAGGCTGGCGGGCTCCAGCGCATCACTTGCCCGTCATTTCTCCCAGCAACTCGATTGCTTCCGGCGGAGTGGCTTTACCGCCTTTTTTGGCGACCAGTTCATCAATCAGGGATTTTAATTCCGGATCGATCTGGCGCGGCGCAGAGCGGCGCGGTGCAGACCGACGGCCCAATTCGACACCCTCAAATGGAGATACGTCCGTCCACTGAGTCGCCAGCCGCGCCCAGTCGAGCGCTGCCTTGATCTGGTTCCACGTCCCAAGAATCTTGACGGGTATTGAAAAATTGCTCGGCGGCGGCACCAGCGAAATGCGTGACCTATAGTTTAGCGCTGCCGTCTTGAGATTGGCAGTACCATCGCCGCGAATGCGGATCGCGGGTCCATCGAGTGATATCGACTCGCTTCGTGCCCGACCGTCCGAAACCGCAAAATCCGCGCTAATAACTTGGTAAGGCGTGGTATTTCGCGGATCGTACTCGCGATTGGCGAATGGGCGAAGGGCGCGTCGGATGTCGTAGCCGACGATGGCGCCATCGCGGAATTCGCTCGTCACGGTGCCCGATAGTGAGTTGACGATATCGGCTTCGCTTCGTCCGCTGGCCTTTAATTCGGCCTTGCCCGTCAACTTGCCGCGCAGGATATCGCGCTGGCCGGCTTTCTGGAGGACTTTCTCAACAGGCACGCCGCCGACGTCGAGCAAGATGTCATAGGCTGGTGTTTCAGATGCGGTGTCGATCTTCACTCTGCCGCTGATGCGTCCCTCGACGGGTTGAACCTCACGTACATCGATGTCGAGGCTGCCCTTTTGCAGTTTTGCCCCTAGAGCAGATTTTCCAAGCACAACGTCACCATGTCGTAGGTCTCCGACGGTCAAGTCGAGATCGAAGTCGGTTCCTGCATCACGTAATTGTTCTAGGCCAAGCGAAGCTTTGCTCCAGACTCCACCGACGACGGGGCCAAGGTTTAAAGCACGGCGCTCCGCCGAGTCGCCGGGAGCGTGGGCTTCAGGGCCCGGTGCGGCGGCGACAGCTGCGGGACCAGCGCTCGACAAATGCGCTTCCAAGCTGGGCTTCAATGGAATAAGGGACAGTTCGTAAGGCGAAGCAGGCACTTGCGGTGCGTCCCCAGTGCGGCGGGCAACGGCAATTGCGGCAGCAACTGGAGTTGTCGCGACATAACGGGCTGTATCGATTTTATCTAGGTTCAGCTTGGCCACGACCGCGGGGCGCTCGCTTGCGAGATCGACGGTGAAACCCCCCGTAATTGAAGATGCATCGAGCGAAGCGC
>JAJFHK010000340.1 GCA_021775655.1 Filomicrobium sp.
TCCTTTAAATATTCACCTTGCAGTGCCGGGAAATAGTACCGGTCCGGCCCCGGAAACGGACGAGTGTGCCAAGGCTCGTCCATGAACTTCCGCAGATCTTCCGCTCGCGGAACCTGAGGATGAACCGTGCAGTCAATGAAATCTTTATTGTCAGACACGCTGGACTTCTCCCGTATTCACGCGTCGAGTTCGCCCTTCGAAAAGGAGGAGTAATCAAACTTCGACGTATATGTTTCCGTCTTCGAGAACGACGTTGTAGGTTGGGACTTTCATGCGGGAATCTCCGACAGACTGTCCGGTTGCAAGGTAGAATTCCCAAGCATGCCAAGGACAACGAAGTATCTTTCCCGAATCAACCCACTCCAAGTCGTAGTGCTCTTCGCCGACGACTGTTGTGCCAGTGATGTCGCCGAAACATAGTGGACCACCGGCATGTGGGCAGACATTCGAAAGTGCGTAGTATCGACTCTCGATCCTGAACACGCCGACCTTTCGCCCTTCGACGTCAATTACCGAACGATTGCCCGGCAGCAATTCTTCCACCGGACCCACTAGGTGCCGTTTCAAAACACGTTCTCCCTGTATTCGCTACTGCGCACGCCGCAAGCCAACTTTGACTCAGTCAGGCAAGGGGCACGTCGGGACGTGTAGATGGCAGGTTGTACCAATCGAGTGCATTGTCGCGGAGAATGCGCTGCCGAGCCTCTCTCGGAAAACGGCCGATCTCACGCGGTGCGTCGTAGTCCCAATGCGGATAGTCGGTCGCGAACATCAGCAGTTGCCCGGGATCCATAAGATCCCAAAGGTCCACTAGATCGCGTCGGTTCGGTGGCTCCTCGATGGGCTGGGTCGAGAGGCGGACGTGGTCGCGAATGTATTCGGAGGGACGTCGCTTAACGTTCGGAACCTCGCTACCAATCTCTTCCCAGAGCTTATCCATCCGCCAAGCGAGCGGGACGACCCAGCTGAAGCCTCCCTCCACCAGCGTGACCTTTAGATTCGGAAACTTCTCGAACACTCCTTCGAAGACCAAGCTGACCAAGTGGTCGGCATACATCATCGAATAAAGAGAATGATGCTCAAAGAAGTAGGAGGAAAAACCAACCGGCGAAAGCAGCCGCATCCCCGGGCTGCGGTTGGCGTGTAACACTATTGGCAAACCCAAGCGCGAAACGAGCTCATAAATCGGGTGATATCTAGACTGACCAGCTGGGGTATCCGTGTAAGGGTTGAGCATGACCTCGATGAAATGCTCGTCTCCGGCCCATTTCTCAATTTCACGAACCGCCAAATCGGTATCGCGCGAAGAAACGCGCAGCGCGCCGTAATAGCGACCATGCTTGTTGTACTTGCTTAGCCACGTGTCCTTCAGCCACATATTGGTAGCAGCGCAAACTGCGGCTTCATGCGCAGGATTCGCTGTGGGACGGACTGTCAGCGGGATCAAGATACCATAGTCGACACCGGCTTCGCCAAAAAGCTGTTTGGCTGAAAAGACAGGATCCGAGCAAGGCGGGCCGCCGACCGGAGAGTATGAATCCCGGCGCTGCGCCTTGTTTGGCGCTTCGTAAACAGGAGAGCCGATTGCATTGAACACTTCGTTCGACCAATTGGTAGTGCGCCATGGATCGGGAACGTAACTGCGGAGCTCATCGGGGGAGCGCGGCGAGGGATGCACGTCAATGTCGACGATCGACACCTCTATCATTTGCCGTTCGGCTGGCTGTTCCAGGACCTGTGTACCGGACATTCTATTCCTCCCTTCGCGAGATTTAGATGCAGCCATTCAAGCTGCAGATAATGCCTCGTTTTTCGAATGATTGAGATTTAGCGTTATAATGTCAAATGAGTAATTCCGGGATTTCATAACTAAATATTATGCTTGTTTCTGCATTCACCAAATACGTCCCTCCATTTAATTAAGATGCGCTTCCTTCGCCGCTAAACGAGAGGGAAGATTGCGACGCGACGCGCCGGCCCTCTCAGCTATTCCTGATTCACAAGAATCAGGAGGCCCGATCAGAATCGTTTTCCGCACTTGCTGGTTGGCGGGGCAGGGGTCGTAGCTTGCGATATTCCGTCATGACCACACCGAAGACAGTGGCAATTGTTAATGCCCAAAACACCCAACAGATCGAACCCCGAACGAAGATGTCCCAGTCTCCGTGCGACAACAGCAGCGAACGGCGGAAATTGTTTTCCAACAGTGGGCCGAGCACAAACGCTATGAGGAATGGAGCCGCAGGGATTTGCACGGAAAGCATTACGTAGCCTGCAACACCTGCGCAGAGCATGACAAAAACATCAAAAAGCGAGTTGTTAATCACGAACGCGCCGAAGAAGCAAAGCACGACCACGACCGGCATAAGGATCTGGTCCGGTATGCGGGAAACGGCTGAGAAGCACCGTACGGCAACCTTGCCCGAAAACAACATGACTAATGAGCTAAGCAGCAGCCCGAAAAAGATCGCGTAAATCTCGACGATGTTCTGTTGAAACATTAGTGGGCCCGGCTGTAGTCCGTGCATCATGAATGCGCCGAGAAGGACTGCGGTCACGATATCTCCGGGAACACCGAGCGAGAGTAGTGGGATCAGCGTAGCGCCGCAAACCCCGTTGTTACCAGACTCAGCCGCAGCCACACCCTCGATGGCCCCGCGGCCAAATTTCTCTGGCTCATGTGATTTACGACGTGCTTCGCTATAGGATAAGAAGGCGGCTGGCGCTCCCCCGATACCAGGAATCGCGCCGATTCCAACACCGATCATGCTACCGCGCAGAATTGCTGGCAGACATTGTCGAAACTGTTTCCAGGTAACTCCCACCCCGGAGCCTAAGGATCTTATGGTCTGGGTACCGATTGCCCCAGATGCGTAATGTTGGATGATGGTGGGGAGAGAGAAGAGCCCAATTAAAACGGGGACGAGACTGAGCCCCCCAAGTAGATCGCTAGACCCATAATCAAATCGGCCCGTGCCGTAAAATCCGTCTTGTCCTATCGTCGCAGCCAGTAGGCCAGCGGCAGCCGAGGCGAACCCCTTAAAGAGCGAACTGCCAGAGACGCCGGCAATAATAGTCATGGAAAAGACGACCAAGGCAAAAAATTCCGGTGGGCCGAACTTTAATGCCCAGGACGCAATCAAACCCGCAAAACAGATCAATGACAGGTTAGAAATAAAGTCAGCCACGCAGGATGAGTAAAGAGCTATATCAAGTGCCTCGCGTGCCCTCCCCTGCCGAGCCAAGGGATAACCGTCCAGCAACGTACAGGCAGCGGCTGGTGTACCCGGCGTATTGACCAGTATAGCTGAAATAGATCCGCCGTAATATGCGCCTTTATATATACCCGTCAACATCAAGATTCCGGTGACGGTTTCCATATGGAAAGTGAAGGGCAAGCCGATTGCGACTGCCATTGCAGCACCCATTCCCGGAAGTGCACCGACGACGACTCCAATGACGACACCGCCGGAAATAGCGATGAAGTTTTGTAGCGTGAAGAAAAGCGTAAAGCCCTCAAGGACGTTGTTCAGCATCAGTTCAAAGTATCCAATGTTCGAGGATACTACCGGTCGGAATCGGCACGCCAGCAACCGCGGTAAAGAAGTAGAAAACTGCGACCGGAACCAGGATGCTAACCGCCAACAGCCGCACCAACCGGCGCTCGCCGAACATTAGGCCCAGTGTCACAGAGAGCAGTGATGTTGTCAGTGGAAGCCCCAGCAAATCGACGAGGGTCCATGCGGCGAACATGATGCCAAACGCGAAGAGCGCCGAGCCGATACGCGACAGCTGGCTTCCATTGATCCCCTCGCCTTCTTGAACCGGCAACTCTTCGATTGCGCTACTCTTCCAGACGCCTTCAAGTGCAGCCAAGACACCCATGACAACCAATATCCAGCAAGTTATTTTGGGCCAAAACGCGGGGGAAATCGACCCGGGTTGCATCGACGCCGGCATGACAACCCCCGTTGGTATCAAAATCAGAAGACCGATCAATCCGAATGCGGCTATGGCGGCACCAGTCCATACGCTGACGACACGCCACCACATATCGAAACTCCATGATTCGAATAGACCGGCCGAATGGCCGGTCGACCCTGGTCCTGACGAAAGCCGATGGGTTTTAATTCTACTTTTTATAGACGCCGAGTTCGATCGCCATTCCACGCAAGGCATCAAACTGCTTTTTTACGAAGTTTTTCGTCTCTTCGGGTGACATGATCGAGGCCACGGAACCTCGTTTTGCAACGAGTCCCTGCCATTCCTTATCTTCGCTCACCTTTTGCAGGGCTCCGATCCATTTGTCGACGACATCTTTAGGCAGGTCTCCCGGCCCGTAGAGCGCACTCCACCCCGACACCACCTCAAGATTGGGCATGTCGACTTCTGCGGCGGTCGGAACATCCGGAAAATCAGGTAGGCGCGTTTTGCTGGACGTTACAAGTGCCCGCAGGTCACCGCTCTTCAAGCCGCCGACGAAGGGGGTAATGCCATTGCAACCGAAATCAACCTGCTTGCCCATGATCGCCGCAAGGGCAGCACCGCCGCCGTTATACGGTATCTTGGTAGCACCGTTCAAACCAAGGCCGATATTTTGCAGGATCGTAACCGGAAAGACCACGGTGTTATCCATTACGCCGGTGGATGCAAAACTCATCGCACCCGGTTTTTCCTTCAGCTTTACGACGAAGTCGGAAAAATTCTTGATCGGCGAATCCTTCGGCACGACGCAGACGTAAGGATTTGTTTCGAGCATCCCAACAAGGCTGAATTCGTCCCATTCATATGGCACCGATGCGTCCATCGCCGGGGTCACAGCCTGGGGGCCGACGCGGGCCAGAAGCAAGGTGTAGCCATCCTTTTTGGCTCTCAGCACATGTGTGGATCCGGTAATGCCACCAGCGCCCACCTTGTTCACTACGAGGATCTTCTCGCCTATATATTTCTCCGCAACAATAGCCAATGTTCGCGCGGCAAGGTCAGCATTACCTCCGGCACCATATGGGGAAACAATTGTTACCGGCTTTTCGGGGTATTTAGCAATTGCAGGGTTTGCAGAACATGCCGCAATACCAAACAAAATAGCAGACATAACGAATACATTGTTGCGCATTGAATTCTATCCTCCCTCAAGTTTTCTTCTAGACTATTGACATCTTGTCGCACTCGTCAACCAGTATTCGCGGAAGTATTTCTGATGGGCAGAAATAAAGTAAGTAGAAAATTTCTTATTAACATCAATGGCTTGTAAGAATGCACCAGGGAGGGCGCGTGCGTCTCATAACAATTTGTGCGAAGTCCATAACATTCTTCTACACTTGTTTTCGACCTTAACGTTTACGTTTCGAACCGCTCTAAATAATCCACTGCAATTCAAAAATGAATTCGTCAAATTTGGAAGTTAATTCCGAGTTTGGTCGAGGCCTCGCGCGACGTTCCGCGTAGTTAAATTGAATAGAAAGGACGTTTGTGACATGAGCCCAAGGCATCACCGGATTAGCGAGGTCTTGGAGCTTTAGTGCTTTACAAGCTCACTGTACTCAAACCGCTGAAAAATGCGCCCTTGCCAGGGCTGGCGACATGAACAACGTCTTGAAAGATCTCTTTTATTGAAAACGTCTGCTGGCCCTTCGATTGCGGACCTCTGAAGCAAGCTGAGGCAGCCCGTCAGACTTGCCCGATCCGCTGAAAAATTCTGGGATCGAGCATGAAGCCGCCTAACATATCGGTAATTGGCCCGTCGCGTCGGCTCGTCAACGGAAGCTAGCGGTCTCTTACAACTTTAGGATTCCGCCACACCGCCACAGACATGTGCCGCCGAGGCAACCATCAGGGGCCTACACTCTTCAAAAAAACTAAGTCCGCAAGTAGGCTGCTCGTACTTTTTCTGGAACCTTGTGATCCAGCGCGACTTCGCTGCCTCGTCGCGGATCTTGGCGTTTTCGGCAGCCCAGACTTTGAAGCTAGAACGGAAGCCATGTGCCGTTGCCTTGCCGCGGCATCCCATGTCGCGAAGCAGCTCGGCAAAGGTCATGTCGGAGAGTGGGACACCTGAGGTGCTTGGAAAAACGATATCGCTATTTCTAACCTCCCTTGCCGGTTTCAGTATCGAAAGTGCTCGCGCTGAAAGTGGAACCGAATGAGGCTCGCACGTCTCGCTCATCCGTTCCGCCGGAATGCTCCAACTCTCGTTTTCGAAATCGATTTCGGACCAAGGCACCTCTCTGACCTCCCGGCTTCGCGCAGCCGTAAGAACTAGGAACTCGAGCCCGTGCTTGGTTGAGGTAGATGCTTCTCGCTCGCGAAGCCGTTGGACGAAATCCGGCACCTCTCTCCAGGGCAGTGAAGGATGATGTTTTGCAACCCGCCGCTTCCCTCCCAGTTCGTCCGTCACTCCGATACAGGGTGAAGCGAGCGTGCGATGACCACGCAAAATTGCTGAGCGGAACACGGCTTCCATCCGTTGCAGAATGCGGCGTGCCGTTTCTTCCTTTTCAAACCAGATCGGTGAAAGCACATCGAGCACCTCTGCCGCCTCGATTTCGGCAACAGGTCGGCTTCCAATGTGAGGGAATACATACGCACGCAATGTACTCTCCCCCTGCTGGATGTGCTTTGCGTTCCGAAGGCTCTTTTTGCGGTTTTCAAAAAACGCCGTGAACGCGATCTCGAACGTCACTTGAGCGTGTCGCTTCTGCTGTCGGCGCTCGTCTGCAAGGTCCCGCCCTTCCTTCGCGGCGGTTCGAAATTCAGCCGCCAATCTTCGTGCCTCCTCAAGTAAGTCAGTCGGGAATCCACCGAGACCGCGCTCTTTGCGCTTTCCATTGATCGTCACACGAACAACCCAGCGCTTCTTCAGCGTTCCACCGAGGATCAGGCGCAGACCGCCTCCATCTTCATAGATTCCTGGAACCTTTAGCTTCGCCACCTTCGCATGGCTGAGCTTGTTCAGAACTCGCGTACCCATAGCGACACCGCCAATTCCGTCACCCAAAATATCACCCAATTTACTGGTCATTGGGTGACGTTGCGTGACTATGCTGAGCAGAACTGGTCTGGAGCGATGATCGATGAACCTGCTGATTCATCGATACTAATTTGAGATTTTGGCGCGAGATGGCAGGAGCTGCCACAAATCTTCTGGAGCTGTCATTTGGGTATCTGGCGGAGGGGGAGTCCACCACGTTGCGTTCGCAGGCGTTCGCCACTACTCAGGACTATCCATAATCTCTCAATAAAATCCGTCTATTAGCTTAACTCCTGTTCTTGTGCGTCCATTAGCGTTCGCCTAAACTCGCGTCATAGTGTGGGAACGGATGTGGGGTCAATATCATGGCGCTGACTGCAAGACGGGTCGAGACTGCACCTCCTGGCCGGCATGTCGACGGTCGCGGTCTGATGTTGGTCGTGAAGCCGAGCGGTGCCAGGTCATGGGTGCTACGTTACCAGCTCAATGGACGCCGTCGCGATATGGGGCTCGGCCCATATCCTGAGGTGACGCTCGCTCGGGCCAGAGAGAAGGCACTTAAGGCACGCCGTCATCTCGTCGACGGGTCTGATCCATTGGCGGTGCGCCCAGCTAAAGCCGTGACATTCCGGGAGGCAGCCCTCCTGCTAATCGAAAGCAAACGCGCGCGCTGGCGCAGTGCGAAGCACGCGGCGCAGTGGTCGTCCACGCTGGAAACCTACGCGTTTCCGCTTCTCGGGGATCTGGATGTCAAGGCAATCGAGACGAGCCACGTTATTGGGGCTTTAAGGCCCATCTGGACTGAGAAGACCGAAACGGCGAGCCGTGTGCGCCAGCGCATCGAAGCCATCATTGACTATGCGACCTCTAATGGTCAACGGGACCGACCAGATCCTGCTCGATGGCGTGGCCACCTCCAAAACCTGCTCGCGAAACCGTCGTCGGTGCGATCGGTCGAGCATCATGCGGCCCTCGACTGGCGACAGCTACCAGAGTTCATGACAGCCCTGGAGAAGCGCCAAGGCGTTTCGGCGAGAGCGCTGCAGTTCTTGTTACTTACGGCGGCTCGCTCAGGTGAGGTCCGCGGGATGCGCTGGAATGAGATTGATTTAGAGACCGGCGTCTGGACTGTTCCCGACTCACGAATGAAAGCCGGCAAAGAGCATCGCATCCCGCTTGATGAGTCCGCGATCGCCCTCTTAGGCGAACCAGGAGCACCGGACACTCGGGTACTCGCAAGCCCTTCAAATCCCAACAAGCCGATGAGCGACATGACGCTCACAGCAGTCCTCCGAAAGATGGGCCGCACTGACATCACGGTTCACGGTTTTCGCAGCACATTCCGGGACTGGGCCGGTGAGACGACCAATTTTCCTCGGGAGGTCATCGAGGCGGCATTAGCGCACCGGCTGAAGAATATAGCCGAAGCGGCTTACGCGCGGGGCGACCTTTTCAACAAGCGAAGAGATTTGATGGCAGCTTGGAGGCAGTATGCCCAAGCAAATATTACGCCCTAAATCATCGCATTCTCGACATCCTTTGTTCGCTTTCGTTCTGGAATGTCCGCCTCGATCCCGGTTCGATGGGAGGAAGGCGGAAATAGCGTTCGAACTGAAGAAATTTATACCGAAGGTTCATCCAGCCGTCTTTCAGTCATTCATTGACGAGCACGGCAGCCGTAAGAAAATTGAATGGCAGGAACCATTCAGTAATGTCGCCTTCGCAATCGAAGCCGCTCTCGCAAGCAATACTTGGGCTTACGGTGCCATGGAGCATGCGGAGCTTATTTCCGCGAACGGCGGCCGTGAGCTGCTTCGATCCGCTGGCCATTATCGTTCTGACCTGATGCCCGGCGTTGATGATCCAGAGAGAACAGACGAAACCTGTGCGATCTGGCTAGCAACTAAGGACCCCAACCTGTTCAATCAGATTGTCTCATCTGCTTATGCGATGAAAGGGCTCGGCACGCGTTCTTGGGATGCCTTTACAGTCGACAGCGAAAAGCAGCTTGCGGTGGATGTAGACAATACCGATAAGATGATGCGGTTTCGCATTGATGTAGAGAACTTTCTGACCAAACAACGAAATGTACCCACCTTTCGAACGCTGGTCGTTGACCATTACCGCCATCGGACATCGCGCTTAGATACACACAGCTTGCGGCCTTGGGTTCAAGTCAATGTCTATGCTGACTTAGCTCCAGAAACGCGTGAAGTCGTTACCTCGCATGAAACGATTGATCAGATCCAACTCCCGCGAACGTACCGCGCGTCAATTCTCTGCGACACGCAAAAGAAAACGATAGAGGTCATAGCGAAGGGTGGCCTGCCAGTTCGCGACGGCCTTGTCGACCTGTTTCGCCATCATCTTCTTCCTACCGGCTTGAAACCCGAGCGCCTGACTCGGCGCTTGATCAACTTCGAACTCTTTCAAACCGAACCCAAATTTGATTTTGGCGCTGACGACGCGATCTCAAACGTCGTCGTGGACGAGGTCCGGCTGTTGCCACCTTCTTCAGAGGGCGGTCTGGTTACACTTGAACGAAAACGAGTCCATGGCCGACCTATCAGTGTCTACAAGTCTGCAGAGACATGGTTCGGAGGAAAAAGCCCTATTGGCAGGCCAGGATGGAATTTTCTTGGAGTTCGATTGCGGCTCACGTTCAAGCCGGATGGAGTTGGACAGAAGGAACGAGTTAGAACGATAGAGCTGAGAAGCCCCCGCGGCACGTCGCTTAGAGAGAAGACTGACGCCGACCATGCGGCCGCGGAAAAACTCTTCACGCGTTGGGGTGTGTTTAAGGACGAAAACGCGGACGATGATGAATAGGGTCGAGGTTCTTTCAGCACTCCTTGAGCATTGCAACGAGCCGGTGCGTGGCAATGCTTTCGGCACCCCAACAACGTTGCGGACCTTAGCATCGGCTCGGCTCGTCACGCAAAATGGGCATGTTGCTGCGGTGGGATGCCCAGAGTGTTCTGGTTTGCACGAAGTCTAAACCATTGACGGCAGACTCGGCTGGGTCTGTGAATCCGCTGGTTGGATAGAGGCATCCGCTGAAGACATCGCCGCTTTCACAGTCAACATAGACCACTTTGTTGAGTTGCTTGGCAACCAAGTCGACAGACCGCGCCGTTGGGCGAAACCGCGCGACAATCCTATTCTCTGGTCTCTTGGTTCATTCACTTTCGAGGATCTTCGAGTTTCGGTCTATTTCCTGTTGGGTCCAGCCGATCTGGACCGTATCATCGAGGCGCAGCTATTGCTGAAAGACGTGCCACTGACTGACGGCACCGCGGTGCTGACCAACGACCGATGTGATACCCCATTGTCCTTACCGCGCCCGGGCAGGATCGCTCCGATGGTCGAGTGCGTTGAAATCGACAATGAAGGTAACGTGTCGCTGGATCGAGTATGGCTGGGGCGTCGAGTGCTCCCCGAACAACTATTGAATCCGCCAAGACGCGGCCGCCCTAACGACGCTGAGCGGATGGCAGCAGCACTCATTA
>JAJFHK010000035.1 GCA_021775655.1 Filomicrobium sp.
TGCCGGCTTCACCTTCGAGCGCCCGGGTCAATCCCGCCCCAAAGATTGCATCGATTATCAGGTTGGCCGGCTGGATAGCGGTTTGCGCGGCAGCAATCTTTTCCACCGTCCCCGTTTCCCCCCACCGCTTTGCCATCTCGGCGGCGTCGCCTTTGAGTTTTTCGATCTCACCGTAGAGATAGACCGCGACGTCATAGCCACGCTCCTTGAGATAGCGGGCAGCGACGAAGCCATCGCCACCGTTGTTGCCTGGTCCGCACAAAACAACAATTTTGGGGGCGCGTTCGGATGCCCACCGCTTCGCGGCATCCGGCGCCGGGCTATCCTTTGCAGCCCCACCAAGAAGTTGGACTGGAGCATCGACCATCTTTTCGGCTTCGTCGGCGACGGCGCGGCCGGCATTCTCCATGAGGGTCAGGCTGGGCACGCCCATCTCGACAGCGAGGCGGTCAGCTTCGGCCATTTGCTCGTTGGTCAGGATTTCGAGCGGCAGTTCCTTCACGGGCGCACTCCTTTGCGAAAGAACATGTTTGCGTGGTGATCCTGCCGGAAAACAATCAGGCAGCGTGGCGTGCTCAGATTACGACATCTAGCAAATGGCTGATCGCTTAAATCTTCATCAAGATGCCTATTCAATGGGCAAATATTGACATTACGGTCCGGACCATGATCTGACCTTCAGCTCCAAAGGGTTCGAAACACACGCTTTTATTTCTCGTTCACTATTTGGCATAAGCCATGCTAACCATCGCGCGTCAGCTGGGTCGGGTCCTCCAAGCGACCGGCCGGCCCATGGAGGTCTCAAGGAAACAATGAAAAAGATCGAAGCCATTATCAAACCCTTCAAACTCGATGAGGTGAAGGAAGCTCTGCAGGAGATTGGCCTGCAAGGCATTACCGTGATCGAGGCGAAGGGATTTGGACGCCAGAAAGGTCATACGGAACTCTATCGCGGTGCGGAATACGTCGTCGATTTCCTACCCAAAGTGAAAATTGAGGTCGTGCTTGGCGACGATCTCCTGGACAAGGCTGTGGAAGCAATACAAACAGCAGCCAAGACCGGTCGCATCGGCGATGGCAAAATTTTCATTTCGACGATAGAAGAAGCCATCAGAATCCGTACTGGGGAAACTGGCTCGGAAGCAATTTAAGGTCCGGCCATTTACCAATTCTGAAAAATTCAAGACCGCACGGAAATTCGTGCAACCCTCCAAAACCCTTAAAACTCGCTCGCATTACGGGGAGACTTCATGAAAACCGCCAGCGATGTTGTCCAGCTCATCAAGGACAAAGACGTTAAATTCGTCGACTTCCGGTTCACCGATACGCGCGGCAAGATGCAGCACGTGACAGCCGATGCTTCATGCATTGATGAAGAGTTGCTTGCTGAGGGCTATGCCTTCGACGGCTCTTCGATTGCAGGCTGGAAAGGCATCGAAGCCTCTGACATGCTGCTCATTGCAGAACCGTCATCTGCCCATATCGACCCATTCTTTGCCCAGACCACACTCGCGGTTTTTTGTGACATTCGCGAGCCTTCCACAGGTCAGGCCTATGAGCGTGACCCGCGCTCGATCGTGAAAAAAGCTGAAGCCTACATGAAGTCGACAGGCATTGGCGATGCCGTCTACTTTGGGCCGGAAGCTGAATTCTTCATGTTCGACGACGTGCGCTTCTCGGCCGAACCTTACAATACTGGGTTCCGGGTCGACTCGACAGAGTTGCCGACGAACTCGGGCACCGAGTACGAAATGGGCAACCTCGGTCACCGTCCGCGCACTAAAGGCGGCTACTTCCCGGTACCGCCGATCGATAGCGCCCAAGACATCCGCTCAGAAATGCTGGCCGTTATGGCTGAAATGGGTGTGTCGGTTGAAAAGCACCACCATGAGGTCGGAGCGGCTCAGCACGAACTCGGTATCAAGTTCGACGATATAACCACGATTGCGGACCATCTGCAGATCTACAAATATTCGATCCACAACGTCGCGCAGGCATATGGCAAGACCGCAACGTTCATGCCGAAGCCCGTGTTCGGCGACAACGGCTCGGGTATGCACGTTCACCAGTCAATCTGGAAGGGTGGCCAGCCGGTTTTCGCCGGCGACAAGTATGCTGACCTGTCGGAAACGTGCCTATTCTACATTGGCGGCATCCTGAAGCACGCCAAGGCAATCAACGCTCTTACAAATGCTTCGACGAACTCTTACAAGCGTCTAGTGCCTGGATACGAAGCGCCGGTTTTGCTCGCCTACTCGGCACGCAACCGTTCGGCGTCCTGCCGTATTCCTTATACGACCAGCCCGAAGGCGAAGCGCGTCGAGGTCAGATTCCCGGATCCGACCGCAAACCCCTACCTCGCGTTCGCCTGCATGTTGATGGCTGGCCTCGATGGCATCAACAACAAGATCCACCCTGGCGATCCGATGGATAAGAATCTATATGACCTGCCGCCAGCAGAGCTCGCAGAAATTCCAACCGTTGCTGGTTCCTTGCGTGAAGCTTTGGAAGCTCTCGATAAGGACCGTGACTTCCTCAAGGCCGGAGGCGTATTCTCCGATGATATGATCGATGCCTACATCGAGTTGAAAATGGAAGAAAACATGCGGTACGAAATGATGCCGCATCCGGTCGAATACGACCTGTATTACTCGGTCTAAATAGGCTGAGCAGACTATAACGGGGCACTACCGAGAGGCGGCTTAATAGGCCGCCTTTCACTTTTCTAGAAGTATAGAAGAACGACTGCGAAGCCGAGAGATAGGCCGACGAAGCTGAAGCGTGAACTATTGGATGAAAACCACGCAGCCGTGCGGCGAGGAAGGTGTTCCCAGCGAATGCCGAGCAACGCGAAGACCACGGCACCTGCGACCATGCCAAGTGCGAATGAAGGCCAGTGGATTTCAAATGGCAAATTGGGCGTAGGCAAGCCGGAGAGCGTGTGCAAGACCGCCACGACGTCGAAGCGGCCTTCGGCAACGACACGTACACCAAGAATGATGCCGAGCAGAATTAGAATATCTGTTGCGAAACGTGACATCGCGGCCAACTCACTACTGTAGCGCAAAACGCTTTGCGGCGTAGACAGACCGCTAAAATACAGTGGTTTTGGTCAAGCTTTCGTAAACACTCCCTGGCTGTGCCTTTTGGGGCCAACACTTCGCTATAGTCGTGTTGGGCCGGATGCCCACGCTTTGGTTTCGCGTCGCCCATCAGGCGTCGCATTATTCTCCGTATTCTGATGACTTTCTGGAAGTACGGCGATGCAGGTGGAAACGGCTGTAGGATACTGAAGACTCAAAACGGCGAGCCCTCAGGGCCCGCCGTGTTTTTCCAGGTGACAGCTTTATGTTTGGATCAGCGAAGCAGCGCGGCGGCTGACTTCGCTCTGCGAGACCATGCCTGCCTTTACGAGTGCGCGGACACAGGTCTTGGAGAGCTTCGAGCCGTTGGCGCGCATGCAGCGCTTGACGCCGGCGCCGCCGGGAGCGTGGCCCGAGCAGTAGGAGAGGTAGTCGCCCATGCAGGCGTACTTGACGGAGGAAGAAACTGCGAAGGCTGAGGTGGAAGCACCTGCAACAACTGCGACGGTGATTGCGGTGGCGATGGTCTTGGTGAAGATGTTGGTCATTGGTCTGTCTCCTGGTTCCGAGCTGTGGGTCGCGGCGTTTGCTGCCGTCTGATGAACCCAATATGCGGTAACGCTCGCCGCGGCGCTGTTCCGGGCGGGACAAGGAGCATTTTTTCTTCAAATAAGCGGGCAAACCGCTTTTAAGCCCTTTTATTTCAACGACTTAAATTTCTATTTCGGCCCTTGAACTGACTGTGACCCATGCGAGGGGAGCGGCTCGCATGGGGTTCTTGATGTCATTGAGGTGCAATTGAGTGCAGGAACCGGCGGAACCAGTGGATCCGCCGGATATGTCAGGGATTATTTACGGCGCAATTTAGCAGCGCGGCGGCTGACTTCGCTCTGCGAGACCATGCCGGCTTTAACCAGGGCACCTACGCAGCGTTTGGAAAGCTTGGAACCATTGGTGCGGAAGCACCTGCGCACACCGGGGCTGCCAGGCGAGTGAGCCGAGCAGTAGGAGAGGTAATCGCCGATGCATGCCATCTTGACGGCGCGGCTGACTGCTGAAGCCTGTGTCGCGGATGCCGTGAGGACTGCGAAAGTGATTATTGCGATGATGGTGGAATTCATTGGTCTGCTCCCGGTACGCTTGAGTTTCGTTGGCGGCGAGATGTTGCCGTCTCATGAACTCACAATGCGGGACAGGACCGGGAGCCGCTGTTACAGGGGTCACAGTGCCCGGATTTTCTTGGTATTTTTTGGAAACCGGTGCCCACATCCCAGTTTCAAAACTGATTGTCGGCTGGGAGCGGTTAGCGATTTATTAAGGTTGATGGATTGTTAGCAAAAAAAGAATTGCAGCGAACCGGGAGGGAGACCGGTCCGCTGCACATGGCGCGGGGGGTGGGGGGATGCGCCACTCCCCTCGAAACTCATTCCCAGGGCTTTGGTTCCATTTGTCGGGAAGGGAGCTATGCGATTTCGCGGATTGGCACCACGCCAGCGCCCCGGAGATCTTGGCGTGCTAAGGGGGTGTGTGGCTTGGCCTCCCGTAGCGCTAGAGTTGCATTGCGGCGCAAGGCCATCGGATTGCGGGCCGCCGTTTGATAGGCGCCGCCGTAGCTTGCCAATGATTTCAGCCATTGCGATAGCCGCGAAGCATCTGCAACTTCGACCATGTCGAATCCGGACCGAAGCAGGTGCAATGCCTGGTCGGGGATTGTGTGGCCGGTTGCAATGATTTCGCCACGGTAGTTATGCTCACTGCGAAGCAATCGGGCAACGGAGAAGCCGCGCCCGTCATTGAATTTGGTGAATGGAACGGCAATCGGCTGTCCGCTGTCGATTGCAGCTTTGATGGCGGTTGAGCGCTCTTCAAACGTCGCTGTAACGGATACTTCGGTAACGCTGCCGGTTTTGGTGCCTATGGAAGCAGCTGTTCTTAGATTAATGCGTGCCATAGAGAGCTTCCTTGAAGGGTTTGGCGCCGACGCGGTTGTATGTGGCTAGGAATATTTCACCGTCATTGCGCTGGTCCAGATAAGTCTCAACGATGTTTTCAATAGCGTCCGGCAATTCTTCTGCCGGAAAACTTGGGCCGAGTATCGAGCCAACCGAAGCGTTATCGGCGGCCGATCCACCGAGCGTGATCTGGTAGTGCTCGGTGCCTTTCTTATCGACTCCGAGAATGCCGATGTGGCCGGCGTGATGGTGGCCGCAGGCATTGATGCA
>JAJFHK010000341.1 GCA_021775655.1 Filomicrobium sp.
ACATTGGAAACAGTTGGAGCAGATAGTTGGATGCGGCCGGACCGATGGGCTGCTGGATTAACGTCCAAGTAATTTAATGAGACGAGTGCGAAACCTTGCCCGCTCGTCGCTGCTGGCCAACTCTGTAGCCAACCGTTCTATGAGTTCGCTTGTCGAACTTGCTGTTTTTGCATTGCGGCTCACCATGAGTCGCGCCACAGGGCCGAGTTGTACGGCCAAAGCCGCGGTAATCTCGTCAATAACATCGACTGGAATTGCGGCTGCGGGCAGGACCGGCGTCGGCTGCTTGCGGACTTCTGAGGGCTTCGTGGCTGAATTAGGCGGCGCGGCTGGCGCTGACGGTGCGGAGGAACCTTCCGCAACCGGCTTGACTGAAAGATCCGGTTCAGGCGGAAGCCGGTCAAGGAGGCTGGAGCTAGGCTTTTCGTTCGGCGCCGGCGGCGGCGGGCGTACCGGGTCTCGCGATTCATTTTGCGCAGCCGACTTCTCGGTACGAGGCAGTTGCATCGTCTTGTCGAGCGGCGTCGAAGCAATCCCCATGTCGGTGTCGCTCAAGCGGTCGGCAGAATGCACTGCGAACGTTGTGATACGGCGTGGAATGTTCTTTAAGCTCGGCACGCCACGGTCTTCGAATGTCGCCTGGATGCGTGCCGAAACAGCATCAACCATTGTACCTGAAACCAGAATTCCGCCAGGGTCGGCCAAACTCTCCAGGCGCGCGGCAATATTCAGGGTTTCGCCGAATGGCAAGTCACCTTCGAAAAGTACGTCACCAACATGGATGCCGATACGCAGGCGCATGCCGCCAAGGTTGGTCTCGCTGGAAAGCCGCTCCTGGATCGACAGGGCGCACTGGACTGCATCGACCGCGCTCTCAAAAAGAGCGAACAGGCCATCACCCGGCATCCCGATGAGATCACCTTCGTGTCTTTCCAACTCTTCTCGGCCAATTTTCAATATGGTGGAAAGGTGGCCGAATGCACGAGTCTCGCTAACCGAGACGCGCCCGCTGAAATTAGCAATATCCGCGGCAAGTGCAGCCCGCAGACGGCGCTTGCGCTTCGGCGCCGCATCATTGCTTTGTGGGTTATCTGTTGCCATCGAAATCCTGATCAGGTGGATTTTCCAGCGCCGGAAATCTTACGGTGCGCTGCTAGGAATCGCTCTCGATCTTCCGGGTTCGAGATCTTCCTTGCAAGGTGCTCATAATAATCGTCGAGACCAATTGCCGTCGCGGCTTCGCGGTCGGCTAGGACCTGGGCGAGAGGTCCGATTATGGGCAACAGGAGCTCTGTCGCCTGCGCCCTATCGGCGGCGGTTATTACCGCGCTTAATTGTGCGCCTGCCACGCCGCGGTCTTCCCGCAGCCAGACTTCGGCAGCTTCGCGGAATCTTTCGGCTTCCTCGGTCCCGGGAATCTGTGTTTCGAGCGCTGCGATCAGGTGATCGGCGTCCGTTGCATTCTTTGCTTCGCGGTTGAGAACGACGCGCGCAATGGGGCCGATGGCGCGGGCCAGTGTTTCTTCGAGGCCATTCATAGTTGCAGGCGCCAACTTCTCGGCCATGGTGCGGCTCAGTTCGCTAGTTGACGCGTCACTTGCGTGCGATGTCCCAGGGCTTGTCAGGCGGGTTAGATCAATACGCTCCACAGGTGCTGCACTGTTTCGTTGTAGCGCATCCTCAAGGGCTTTGATGAATTCGCCTGCCGTTTGGAACCTGTCAGTTGGATTGCGCTCCAACGCACGTACCATCAACGCGTCGAGCGCAGAAGGAAGTTCGGGACGAAGTTGGCTGACGGGAGCTGGGGCCTCGTTCAGCAATTTGTGCATTAAACTTGGAATATCATCAGCCGGATACGGTTTTGCACCGGTGAGCAGCTGGAACATGATGATCCCAGCTGCGAAGAGGTCGGCTCGTCCGTCGACCTCGCGGCCTAGGAACTGCTCAGGCGACATATAGTTGGGCGTGCCGACTGCGCCTCCACCGCCATCGCGGGTCAAGCCCAGATTCTGGAATCGAGCGACGCCGAAGTCAGTGACCTTTATTGAGGTTGCCGCAGGACACAGAATATTGGCTGGTTTAACGTCACGGTGGATAACGCCCTTCTCGTGGGCGTGTCCAAGGGCTGCAAGTAACTGCACCATGACTTCGCCGACTTGCGGGACTGGCAATAATGTGCCTGAACGGGTGACCTTTTCGAGCGTGCCGGCCTCGACATACTCCATGATGATGAAGGGGCTATCGTCCTGCTCGACATAATCAAAGACAGTCACAATGTTGGGGTGCTGGCAGCGACCGGCGGATCTCGCTTCAGCGGCGAACCTGGCGAGCAAGCCCGCTTGATCCTCAACTCCATCGAGGACCTCGGACCGCAGAGACTTGATGGCGACTGCTCGGCAGATATGGGGATCGAACCCCTTATAGACGACGCCCATGGCGCCGCGTCCAATTACGGCGTCAACACGGTATTTTCCGACGGTCTCAGGCGCTGCATTACGGCCCGGTTTCTTAGCGGGGCCCACATTGTCTGTGTTCTCGTCGGCGCTCATTGGCGACCTTCCTCGAACCTCGCGGGTCCGCCTTACCTTCGCGTTGTCGTCCGCGCCGGCAGGCAGCAAAGTGATACCACTCAACCCTCAAGCATCTTCATTGCATTGTCGAGACTTCGACGCATGCGGTTAAAGGACTGGGACATCGAAGCAATTTCATCCGAACCATTGTGGACGTACTCAGGCTGTGAACTGTCTCCCATCGAAACCTGTTCGGCGATCTCGGCCATCTTGATGACTGGCGTCAAAACCATCCGGCTCAGCATCATGTTGATGATTAGCAGAAGCGCCAGGAAGATTGCGCTCATAGCCCCGACCAAGAACTGGAGGCTCTCCCAGGTCTGTTCTTCTGCAACTTTCAGCGGCACCGAAAAAATCTGAGCGCCAACGATCTCATTTAGCTGCCAGCCGAACCCGTTCTCTTCGCCATATAGCGCAACCATTGATGCGGGCGCCTTGTCCGGAGTGGAGTGGCAGTTCAAGCAACCTTCGGATTTAATAGCCAGTGGGAAAGCAACCGTATACTGCGGGCCTCCATCAGCCTCTCGGATCTCGACGACTTCCTTCAGCGAAGTATTGTCGCGCAGTCGATCGATCAAGCCTTTTTCCCATTCCGTCGCGAGGTCGGAAGGATTGGTCGGATTGAGTACGGCTTCTTTGTAGTAAAAATCGGAGTAATGATCGCGGAAGTTCGCAAAGGCCGTCTGGGCTGAGAATGAGGGTACCGTCTGGGGCAGGAATTGAACGTCGGACATGTCGCTCAGGAGCGGGCGAATTTCTTCGGAAGTGTAGCGGCGAACTGCAAGCGCCTGGGCGCGCAATACGCCGATCTGCGAATGCAAGCGCTCAAGGGCGTTCTGTTTCGACACCTCGTAGAATACAAACGAGGAAGCGAGCAGGCCGACAATAAAGCATGTTGCCAGGATTAAATTAAACTTCAGCCGCAGTCCCATGGACGATCCCTCTTCTTCGCCTTAAACATGGCCACACCCTAATCAGGCCGACCGGGTCATTTGCGTTGCAACACTCAGGCTTTCAACATGATAGTTCGCACTCTACACCAAGAACTCGTCCTCCATGCATTTCGGATTTTGCGCTGTTCCTTTTGGAGCGTGCCGAGGACATTTTTTATCTTTTCACTTGCAATGGCCGTTTTCTGGGCTTTTCCGCTACCGCTGCAGGCTGCGGGGGACGCGGACCGTATAGCCTTATTGTTGTCGGTCGAAGAATACGCCAGTTACGGCAAATCTGCGATTGAAACCGATACTGCAAAAAAGATGGGTACTGCGCTCGAATCTCAAGGGTTTTCGGTTGATCTGGTAACTAATGCGAACAATGCAGTCGTGCGAGCAACCTTGCGTGACTTTGCCAAAAAGGCCGAGAAGGCGCGGATCGCCATCGTTGTATTGGCTGGCCATGGTGTCGGTTCAGGGGGGCGGGCTTATCTTCTGCCATCCAATTCCCAGATCCGGCGAGCTAGTGATCTGCTGTCGCGCGGTGTCGCCGTATCAAGCGTGGCTCAAATTGCGGGAAGGGCCAAGCATGGCGCAGTCTTCTTCTTTATGACAGCCCCTGACATTTCCTCTGCATTGGCTGGCATAACGGCCCGGCCGTCGATTGCCGTGTCGCCCAGCGATAATGTCGTTGTCGTTTTCTCGACTTCAAACAAGGTACCCGTTTCCAGAGTCGGTAGCGTCTCAAAACAGGCTGCCACCGACTTTGCCGATGCTGCAACTGAAACGCCTTTGATGCTGTCGACATTGGTTGGGGCAGCCTCTGCCGGCGATATCGGTAAGGTCATAGGGGACGTCGCCGATCTTGACCTATCCAAGGACCCGGAGCCGGAGGCACCGGCTGCCGCAGCCGCAGCCGAACCCTCGAAAGAAGAAGTGGAAGCACGGCGCCAAGCAGAGCAGCGTGCCAGCGAAGCCGAACAGAGAGCGAGGGCTGCAGAGGCCCGGGCGCGCGAAGCCGAGGCACGTGCGCGGCTGGAGCAACAGCGTGCGGAAGATGCCAGGTCGGCGGCAGCCGTTGCTCCTGAGCCCGAACCCACGCCAGATCCTCCCGAAAAGACAGAACCGGCTCCGGCTGCGCAGGTCGATACCGTCGACTCTCTCAAGGTCGTCGAAGCACTCCTTGGCCGCTCGAAAAAGAAGGATCTGCAGCGGCGGTTAAGTAAGCTTGGTTTCTACGACGGCCCTATCGATGCAGTATTTGGAGATCTCACTCGGCAAGGCATCAAGGATTATCAAAGCGATACAGGTGGGGCCGCGACTGGCTACCTGACACCTGGACAAATCCAGGCGCTCATTGAAGGCTGACGCCGCTTAGGCGAAGACCGCAGGGAATCGTCGTTGCGCGAAATCGGTCCTTTGTAAAACAGCTATGCCCTCTTCGTCACACCCGACGTATTTCTGGTTGACCAGTGACCGATCGGAGTGCTTGTTTGGTTCTACTTACTGGTTGTCCGGTCTAAGGGCCGGACTGAAAAGGGAACGTGGTGCGCGATACTACCGCAACTCCGCGACTGCCCCCGCAACTGTAAGCGGCGAGTTCTTCTTCAAGAGCCACTGGGATCGCATGTTAGCCATTCCGGGAAGGTGAAGGGGAGCGTTTGAGCTGTGAGTCAGGAGACCTGCCAGCAGGTGTCGCCCTTTCGGCATGCGGGGTGCATGGTGAAGCGGATACCCGTTGTGGCGACGGCTGGTGTAGTAGCGTCGCGACCGGAGTATCTGGAGTTTCTCAAACCGAATTGAGAATTTGACAGTCGGCAATCTCCCCCGTTGGTAATTGCATAGTCTGTTTCTCCTCAAACCCTAGTGACCTCTGCGCCGTGGTTCGACCTTGAACAACGGAGTAGGCACGTGTTTTCAATTTTCAAATCGAATAGCTTATCTGCACAATCGCATGCGCGAAGGTTGGCGGTGAGATCGAGCAGGATTGCCGGTGCTGTCAGTCTTGTTGCATTAGCAGCAATGCCGGTCGAAGCCCAACAGACGGTCCCGTTGGAGGGCATCTTTATCGAAGGCGGCAGTGCGCTGCTCGAACCGATCGAAGCTGGATCGATCGGCAATTCCGTCAGTGTCGTCACGGGCGAACAGTTGCAGCAGCGCCAACTGCGCACGGTGGCCGATGCTCTTCGGACAGTGCCCGGCGTAGCGGTCAACAAGTCGGGGTCGTTCGGCGGCTTGACCGAGATCCGCATTCGCGGGTCAGAGAACAATCACGCTCTCATCTTGATCGATGGTGTTGAAGCCAACGATGCCACCAATGGTAGCTTCGACTTCGGCAGCCTATTGACGGAAGACATCGAGCGTATCGAGGTCATCCGCGGCCCGCAAAGCGGCATTTGGGGTTCGAATGCGCTGGCTGGCGTCGTCAATATCGTCACCAAGAGCGGCAAGGGTGAGCCGCTTACCGCTACCGTCAGCGGCGAGGGCGGTGCCTTCGATACCCGCCAAATCGCGGCATCAGTTCGTGGTGGTAACGAGTTCGCCCATGCCGCCGTCTCCATCGTCCAGGCAGACACCAATGGGTTTAACGTTAGCCCATTCGGTGATGAAGCCGATGGGGCTGAACGGCGCAACATCAACGCACGCGGTGGGCTGACTGTGACGCCGTGGCTCTCGTTTGAAGGCGTCGTGAACAAGCTGGACAACTCAGCTGAAATCGATGGATTCGGCGCAGCCCCCGGTGCACGGCCCGGTGACTTCGCCGTAGCATTCGATCAGGATGGATCGCTGTCGATCACCGATGCCCTGCTCGCCAAGGGGACAGCGAAACTGTCGTTTCTTGATGATGCCTGGATCACGAAAATCTATGGTGATTATTCGCGAAATGATGTCGACACCATCGACCCCTTCTTCGTCTCATTCAACGGTTCGGAACGCGAGAAGTTCGGAGTCGTCTCAAGCTACACATTTGAGCAGGCTCACTTCGGCGGCCTGAAGCACACCTTTGTCGCCCTTTACGAAGATGAAACCGAAGCCTTCACCACCAACGCTTCGTCTGGCAGCTTCGAGCGTGAAACCCAGAGCATCGCAGGCGAGTACCGCGGCGCAGTCGCCGACCAGGTTTTCGTACGAGCCGCCGTGCGTGGGGACGATAGCGACGCATTCGGCGAATTCACGACCTACAGCCTCTCCGGCGCATGGCAGGTCCCTAACTCGGGAACGCGGCTGCACGGGAGCTACGGCACAGCGGTCGTGTTCCCGTCGCTGTATGAACAGTTCGGGGCAATTCCCGGCTTTTTCGTAGGCAATCCGGATCTGCAGCCTGAAGAATCGACCGGCTACGACGTTGGTGTCGAACAGGCGTTTTTGCAGCGACGCTTCGTTGTGGACGTCACGTACTTCAATCAGAACCTTGAAAACGAGATCTTTTCGTCGTTCTTTGGCCCGCCCATCAATTTGACAGGTGAAAGCGAGCGCCAGGGCGTTGAAGTCACGGCCAGCATAGAGCCTGTCGACGGGTTCACCATCAGCAGCTCGTACACTTATCTTGATGCCACCGGCCTCGATGGACTTGCAGAAGTGCGCCGGCCTGAACACTCCGGAAGCGTTACCGTAGCTTACGCATTTGCTGAGGGTCGTGGACTAATCAATCTCGGAATCGCTTATAATGGTGAGATGGACGATTTGGCATTCGACGCCTTTACCTTTGCGCAGAACACCGTGACTTTACAGCAATACACTGTCGTCAATCTGTCAGCACACTACGACGTTACGGATCAAGTAAGACTGTTTGGCCGCGTCGAGAACTTGCTCGATCAGAACTACCAAGAGGTCTTCGGATTCGAGTCGGCACCGGTTGCCGCTTATGGTGGCGTCCGGATTAAACTAGGTGGCATCCGTGAAACCGCGGCTCTTGAATAATGCCGTACTATTCGCGGCGCTGATATCCGGTCTCGCCCTCTACGGGGGCGAGACCGGATTGGCACGTGCCGACGAACCGCCCCAACGCATCGTGTCGCTCAACCTGTGCACCGACCAACTCGTCATGTTGCTGGCGGGTCCGGAACGGATCGCTGCCGTCAGCCACCTGTCGATTGACCCGAAGCTCTCTGTTCTGGCCAAACACGCAAAGCAGCTGCCGATCACATACGGACAGGCTGAGGAAGTCTTCCTGCTTAAGCCTGACCTTGTTGTTGCCGGGTCGTTCCACCTCAACGCAACCGTGGACATCCTGCGCCGACTTGGAGTCAAGGTCGAAGAATTCAGTAGCACCAATTCGTTTGCCGACATCCGCACAAACGTACGGCGGATGGGGCGCTTGCTCGGCACCGAAGAGCGGGCGGAAGAATTGATTGCGGAATTCGATCACCGGCTAGCTGGCATCGCGAAATCGCACGCAACCCGCCCGGCCTTGGCTGCTCTTTATTACGCCAATAGTTTGACATCCGGCGCGGGCACGCTTGCTGCCGAAGTCGTCGAACGTGCCGGTTTCCGCAATCTTGGCAGCCAGCTTGGACTCACGGGGACGACAGAACTATCGCTCGAAATGCTGGTCATGCGCCGACCTGACCTTGTCATCAAAGGTCTCGCATACGAGGCGCCAGCTTTGGCTCAAGAGGTGTTTGAGCATCCGGCGCTTGCGTATCTGGAAACGCGAACCCAGAAAACTGCCGTGCCTGAGAACCTTTGGATATGCGGAACACCGTTCACCGCGCAGGCAGTCGAGACATTGGCTGCGGTGCGCCAGTCGTTGCCGGCGGAAACGGCCGCCATGTCAGGGCGTGCCGGCTCGTATCCCCTAACATCCCCGCTGGAACCCAGATGAGGGTTGGCGTTTCCTATCCGTTGTTGCTCGCTGGGCTTGGCCTACTGACGGCAATCCTGTTTGTCGGTTCACTGGTCACCGGCCCTGCCGGTATTGCATTTTTCGAAAGTCTTGAGGCACTCCTGACTGGACGCAGCGGAGCCGCCAGCATCGTCATGCAGGAAATCCGGCTGCCCAGAGCGATACTCGGTGTACTTATTGGCGCGTCTCTGGGCCTAAGCGGTGCTGCTCTACAGGGGTATCTGCGCAATCCGTTAGCCGAACCAGGCCTGCTCGGCATCAGCGCATCCGCTTCCCTCGGAGCGGTGCTTGCCATTTACACGGGGCTGTCGGCTGCATTTGCGCTTGCGCTGCCGTTGATGGCGTTGTCGGGTGCCTTCAGTGCTGTATTGCTGGTACGACTGCTTGCGGGAGGGAGCGCGCAAGCCATCACGCTTATCCTAGCCGGAGTTGCCGTTACGAGTTTCGCCGGAGCGATGACCTCCCTCGTGTTGAACTTGTCACCCAATCCCTTCGCAGCGCTTGAAATCGTATTCTGGATGCTTGGGTCCCTGAAGGACAGGTCGATGACTCACGTCTGGCTGGCGCTGCCCTTCATTTTGGTGGGCTGGACGATGCTGTTTCAGGTTGGGCGGGCGCTCGATGCGCTGACGCTGGGTGAAGCAGCGGCCGCAACACTGGGTTTCCGGCTTGAGCGCGTGCAAGCGCTCGTCGTGCTCGGTACAGCGGCCAGCGTTGGTGCGGCGACGTCTGTTGCGGGCGCCATAGGATTCATCGGTCTTGTCGTGCCGCACATTCTGCGTCCCTTTGTTGGCGCCCGGCCAGGGCGGCTGCTACCAGCAAGCGCATTAGGCGGAGCGGCAGTACTTCTGGCTGCTGACATCGCGGTACGGGTGATTGCACCGGAGCGCGACTTGAAGCTTGGTGTTTTAACCGCACTGGTCGGTGCTCCGTTCTTCTTGTGGCTCATCTTCTAGCAGAAGCAGGAGGGCGCATGACGAGCGCCCTTTCAATCCGCTCGCTTAACGTTCGCCTTGGCGCTCGGGATGTCCTGCGCGATGTCTCATTCGATCTACAGCCCGGTGAATTCGTCGGCCTTCTCGGACCGAACGGTGCAGGTAAATCGACTCTTCTTAAGGCGGTCATGGGGCTAATTCGTCGCGAAGGCGATATGTCGGTCTTCGGCCGCTCGCTAGACGGATTGTCGCCATCAGAGCGCGCCCGTGAACTTTCCTATCTGCCCCAGGAGCGCGAGGTTAATTGGCCTGTCTCTGTTCGCGCATTGATTGACTTGGGGCGCTCTCCTCATCGCACAGGATTTACCGGGCCCAGCACCAAAGATCGCAACGCCGTCTCCGCCGCCATCGCAGCAATGGATCTTGAAGAGCTGCAGGAGCGTTCAGCTCTGGAGCTTTCCGGTGGCGAGCGGGCTCGTGTGCTGATCGCCAGGGCGCTTGCCCAGGAGACACCGCTGCTACTAACAGACGAACCCGCCGCTGGTCTCGACCCCGCGCACCAGATATCGTTGATGTCGACATTTCATGGCTTGGCACGCGAGGGGCGAACTGTGCTTGCCTCCCTGCATGAACTGACGCTCGCCGGGCAGTGGTGCGATCGTGTCATTCTCATCGCCGACGGCTCTATCGTTGCCGAAGGGGGCCCCGACGCGGTATTGACCCCTGCCAACTTGGCAACGGTCTATGGTGTACGCGCGCAAATTTCCGTCAATTCCGATGGGCTCAGCGTCGTACCGACCGGGTTGATCTGACCAAGACCCTTTCAACAGCTGAGAGGGCATGAGGTGGACGGGGTATGGAATGGCTCAATAGCGCACTGGCGCGGCTCGGCACGTTGGCGGATAGTGCAGCGCTTTCCAGCCTGGTGATCGCGGTGCTTATGGCTCTAACGGTGGCTCTGAGAATAGCCGACCCTGCACCGATCGCAAAACTGCGCCTATCGTCTTTTGACACATTCCTTCAACTTTCACCGCGCGAAGCCGACCCAACTTACCCCGTCAGGGTTGTCGCCATCGATGAGGCTTCACTCAATGCGCTAGGTCAATGGCCGTGGCCGCGCAGCGTGTTGGCTGCACTGGTGGAGAAACTTGCTACCGCCGGTGCGAAGGCGATTGCTTTTGATATCGTTCTTCCGGAGGCCGACAGGCTTTCCCCCGAACAATTTGCGGCCGCTTATCAGGGCGAACCTGCATTCGCCGACATCGCACCAGCGATTGAACGCTTGCCGACGCTTGACGCCCGATTGGCTGAGGCCCTCGCAAGCGCGCCGACGATACTGGCGTTTGCCGGAGACGACCGGAATGAAGGACTGCCTGGCAAAGTCCGCGTCGGGTTTGCCAAGGCGGGTGATCCCCCCGAGCGCTTCGTGCCGACCTTCAAGGGCAGTGCTGCGAATGTCTCTAGCCTTCGAGGCAAATCCGCAGGCCTTGGTGCTGCCAATTGGATCCCGGAACGCGACCAAATCGTGCGGCGCGTACCACTTCTCATTAATATCGGTGGAACGCTCTTTCCTTCGTTGTCGCTCGAAGCACTGCGTGTCGCGCAAGGCTGGACGACGATTTTTATCAAGTCTTCTGGTGGTAGCGGGGTTGGTGCATTCGGGCAGCAGACCGGCATTGAGGTCATGCGCGCCGGGCGAACAATTCTGCCGACGAATGCGCGCGGGGAACTCTGGCTGCGGCTGGCGCCGACCGACCCCCGCCGGTCGATCTCGGCGCATAGCGTTCTTTCAGCGGATTTCGATCCGGGCGAGGTCGCGGGCAAAATTGTATTCATCGGGGCGACTGCTGTCGGGCTCCTCGACATTCAAGCGACGCCGCTTGACCCTGCGGTCCCCGGTGTCGAGATGCACGCCCAAGCCGTTGAACAAATGCTGGCCGGGGAACATGCCTTTCGCCCCGCCTACGCTCTGGGCTTGGAACTGGTCTTCCTAGTTGGCATTGGCTGGTTGATTGCATGGTTATTGCGGCGCTCCGGACCAGTCACGGCCGCTACCATAGGCATCGCTGCGATCACAGCCGTTGTCGTCGGCTGCTTTCTCGCATATCGCTCAAACGGCCTGCTCATTGATCCGGTCTACCCGTCGCTGTCTCTGGCCTTGATATACGCGGCCGGTTCGTTGACAAACTTTGTCCGCTCCGAACAAGAACGGCGGCAAGTGCGCAGCGCCTTCAGCAATTATCTCGCACCCGAACTCGTTGAACAGCTCGTTGCCAACCCAGATAAACTCAAGCTTGGTGGAGACTCGCGTGAAGTTACGCTTTTGTTTGCGGACGTGCGGGGTTTCACCGGCATTTCAGAAGGACTTGATGCTGAGCAGCTCGTGACCTTCGTCAACCGACTCTTCACGCCGCTTAGCGAGGCGATTCTTGAAGAAGGCGGCACAATCGACAAATTCATGGGCGATGCCGTCATGGCGTTCTGGAACGCACCGCTTGATGACCCTCGCCATGGCGAGCATGCCAGTCGAGCCGCATTGCGCATGCTGAGCGCACTTAACGCGCTCAACGCGGAAGTGGCAGCAGAAGCAGAGGAGGGCGGCAGGATATTTAAGCCTGTCCGCATAGGTGTTGGCCTTAACACAGGTGACGCCTGTGTAGGCAACGTGGGCTGTCCGGGGCGGTTCGACTATTCGGTGCTCGGGGATGTCGTGAATATTGCTTCGCGACTCGAAAGTCTGTCCAAAAACTACGGTACGCCCATCATTGCCGGTGAGGCGACGGCACGTTCGGCACCGGACCTCGCATTCCTGGAAATCGATAAAGTGGTCCCGCGTGGCCGAACGCAACCAGAAGCCGTATACGCTTTGATTGGCGACGAGAAATTGGCTTCCGGCTCAGATTTCCAATCGCTGCGACCGATCCACCATAAACTCCGGGTGGCGCTGGAAGCCGGCCAGCGCAAGGACGCGCTTGCAGCGATCGAATACATTCGGGGTATCAATCTCACGGCCTATGCCTCGCTGCTCGATTATTATTCCGAGCGGTTGAAGTCAGGTGCCTGACGCAAAGCGGCCCTGGAAATTCCAGGGCCACTTCAACTTCAATCGATTGATTTTACGGTCAGTACCTCATGAAGCCACCAGTATGGCTGTGACCGCCACCTTTCCGACCACCGCGTTTTCCGCCGCCGACTCTGCGTCCGCCGCCCTTTCCGCGGCATCCACCGACTCGCATACACTCTTTGCGGCCGCCGCCTTTTCCATTGCCGATCATTTTGCCAATGCCTATACCAATGCCGATGGCAATAGCAGCTTTGGCGGCGTCGGACGCGGCCTTGTTGCTTGCCCGCCGTTTTTTCTTACGGCGCTTTTTGACGACCTTTTTGCGCTTTTTCGGATAGGTCTTCTTTTTCGTGACCTTCTTCTTTGGCTTGGACTTCGTCTTTTTCTTAGCCTTTTTCTTCTTTTTCGGCTTCGACTTCTTCTTTGGTGCCGACTCATCTCTGAGCACGGCTTCGCGGGTCAAAGGAGGATTGGGATTGATCGTCGGCGCGTTGATCATGAAGGGGAACGCGCGTGCGAAACCAATCTGATCCCTGCCGGGTAATAGCGCCCAGCGCATCGGATCGCTTACCTCGCCGTCTGGCGATACACGCAACAAGTTGCCCGGCTTCGAGAGCTGCTTGCAGGTGCCACCGTCGTTACATGCAGTGATGCCGCCGTCGAGCAGAAGGAACCAGGCCGAATTATCTGTCAGAACGTAGACGTCGAATATCGTGCCGCGAACCGTAATCGCAGCGCCTGGTGTTTTGATCCGATAAGAGGGCTTGGTCGCAACGCCAGTCACAAAGCGAAATGCCCCTTTGACCAGTTCGACAGCGATATCACCCTTTGTCTTTGCGCCGTTGTAGACGAATGTATCCAGCACAATTTTTGAGCCGGGACCGAGAGCCATTTTGGTCTGGTCTTCGAATTCAAGTTCGCCAATCGAGTCGGGTCCAACCTCGATTAGTTCATTTTGATGGATTTCGTCGCCAAGCGTCAGGTCGCGCCGGTCTTGGTCATAAGCGGCACTGACTTCGTTGACGACTTGTACAGTCGAGCCGATTCTTTCGGTTGGGGCAGACACGGCATTTGCTGGGCCGAGCACCAGCCCGACCGCAATGACTGAGAATATCGCCGCGTATTTCATGACATTTCCTCGGCGGTTAAATTGGACGAAGCCGCGGACATAAACAGCGTTGCATATCATCCTATTATACGATCAGGACAACGAGATTACCACTGCGCGGTGCAGCAAAGTTAAAAGTAACGTGGGTTACAAGCTGTTCCCTAGGAAACAGTTGGCATTCTATTTCTCGGTGTCCCGCGCAGCCCCATGAATACTAGGAACATGCGATACAATAGCGCAATTTCCGAGGTAAGTCAGTTCGATTACCAGACATACT
>JAJFHK010000342.1 GCA_021775655.1 Filomicrobium sp.
GCTGTCGAAGGCGGGGGGCGAGGCTGATACCTACCTCGCCATGATGCGCCATAATGCGTTTGCGATTGCTGATGCGCTTGAAGCCGCCCCTTAGTGGTGCCGTTGGTGCCTTTATCCTTGACCAGCACCGTTCACGGTGGCGTCTCCGTCTTTTCTCAACCAATGCTGTTGAGTTTCGCGAGCAAGCCTTCACCAACTGGAACGCCGTTGCGAGCGGCAGCAGCGCGTAACTCGGCTTTGCGTGAGCCAGGCAATCTCGTGCCCTCGTCGGCTTCAATGGCAGCTGCAAGTGATTCCATCTTTTCGGAGAACGCAACGGTTCCGGCAAATGCGCCTGGGTCGATTGCGATGATCAATTGGCCGACCGCAGGCGGCGGGCCTTCACCATCGAAGAATGAGCTTGCTTCGAAGGACTGATGGGCACCGACGAGTGATGCAGCAAGTACTTCGACCATGAAGGCCAGGGCGGCGCCCTTGGCACCGCCGGCCGGTTCGACAGTACCCTTGAGGGCAGCGTTTGCATCTGTTGTGGGATTGCCGTCGGTGTCTCTGGCCCAACCAAGCGGTATGGATTCGCCTTTCTGGGCTGCGGCGAGAATTTTGCCGCGGGCAACTTCGGAGAGGGCGAGGTCGATGACGACGGGCGAATCGTTGCGGCGTGGAGCGGCGAATGCAATCGGATTAGTACCAAATAGCGGCCGGCATCCGCCCCAAGCTGTCATCGCATGAGGTGTGTTGGCGAACATCAAGGCGAGTGTTCCTGCATTTGCCAGTCGTTCGGCTGCCTGACCAAGTGCGCCGGCGTGATGCGATCGGACGAGTCCCGCGGCGGCAATTCCACATTCTTTGGCCATATTCGGCAATGTGTCGGTTGCCTTTTCGAGAGCGCAATAGGCAAAGCCGTGACAGACGTCGATCATCAACGTACCGGGCCGCGTCTGTGTCATGATAGGTTCTGCGTCGCCGACGGCCTTACCGGTGCGGGCTTGTTCAGAATAGCTGTCGATGCGGGAAAGGCCGTGGCCCTTCAAACCATCGATCTCGGCAAGTACAAGCGCGCGCGCGATTGCTTCGGCGTTCGGTTTGCTGACGCTTGCTGCAGCCATGTACTGTGCAACGAGAGATTCCAGCTCGGCGACTGGAATGTAGGCTTGGCTGCTCACGAGGTGGTCTCCTTAAGAACGCGCAGGACGTTTTCGGCAGTAATGGAGCTGATGCGCTCGTTGCTCTCGATGGTGACGCCAGCGACGTGCGGGGTGAGGATGACGTTGGTCAAGCCAGCGAAGATTTCGGCCGTTGCCTGATCGATTGGCTCGGATGTAAAGACATCGATGGCCGCGCCGCCGAGGTGACCGGAACGCAGAGTTTGGGCGAGGGACTTCTCGTCAACGATGCCGCCGCGCGCGGTGTTGATGAGGATAGCTCCAGGTTTCATTGCAGCGAGTTCGTTGGCACCGATCAGGTTGTGTGTGTCTTTGGTCAGCGGGCAGTGCAGACTAACAACGTCTGAGCCAATCAGAAGTTCTTTTAGCGTTGCAGCGCGTTTTGTTGTTCTCCACGCGTCGTGATCGGCGGGAAGGAAATCGTCGTGGGCGCGAATTGCGAACCCTGCAGCGCGGGCAACGTCGGCGGTCGTTTGGCCGATTGAACCGAAGCCGATAATACCCATGGACTTGTTGGCAATCTCACGGCCCTGGCTCAAAGCCGTGCGCGGCCACTTGCCGTCCTGAAGATCTGTGGTGCCTGAAAAGGCCGGTGCGCGCAGCAGCATCATGGCGGTGCAAAGAACGTATTCAGCGACGGATGCTGCATTTGCGCCGATTGCTGGAAGTACGGCGATGTCGCGCTGCTTGCAGGCCTTAAGATCGATGTTGTCGAGGCCGACGCCAAGACGGCCGACGGCTTTCAGATTGGGTGCCTTGGCGACCAGTTCGGCGGTGACCTGAGTGCGATTACGAACGATCAGTGCGTCCGCGTCGGCTACGGCGATTGCGAGATCTCCTGGTCGTTCGCAAAATGTTTCGTCGAGTTCTACTGTGTGATGGGCGCGCAGTGATTGGACCGCGGCTTCATCCATGAATTCGCTGATGACGATTTTTGACATTGTCTCGCTGTGGCGTTGGATTTGGTTAGTCGTAGCCTAGCAGCCGGCGCATTTCGCCGAGCATCTCGGGCTTCAGTTCGACGCCGATACCGGGATCATCCGGCAGGCGAACGTAGCCATTTTCTATCGGGATGTTGTCGGCGAATCCGCCATAAGGCTGGAACACGCCAGGGTAGCTTTCCGAGCCGCCGAGCTGCAGTCCTGCTGCAATGTTGAGCGCAAACTGATGTCCGCCATGGGGTATCAGGCGACGACGCGACCAGCCGTGCTGGTCGATGACTTCGAGAAAGCGCAGGTACTCGGTGAGACCGTAAGACAATGCCGGGTCGAGCTGGATCCAATCGCGGTCGGGGCGCATGCCGCCGTATCGTAAGAGATTGCGTCCGTCGTGATGGGAGAACAGGTTCTCGCCGGTGGCGATGGAGCCAGAATAATGTTCCGATAGAACGGCGTTGAGGCGGTAGTCGAGAGGATCGCCGGCTTCCTCGTACCAGAACAGACCGTAGGGCTCCATGGCGCGTGCGTAGGCCAGAGCGGTTTCGAGATCGAAGCGGCCGTTGGCGTCGGCTGCGAGGTACTTGCCGTTGCCGACGACATCGATCACGGCTTCGATGCGCTTCGTATCGAGGGCGAGGTCAGCGCCGCCGATCTTCATTTTGACGTAGGCGTAGCCTTGCTCGCGATAGCTTTCCATCTCCGCCCGCAAGCCGTCGAGTTCCTTGCCCGGATAATAATAGCCACCGCCTGGGTAGACGAGGATCTGCTCGTCAAATTCGCCGTTGTTGTACTCATCCGACAGCAGACGCCAAAGCGGCTTTTCGGCGATCTTGGCAGCTGCATCCCATACGGCCATGTCGAGGGCCCCGGCGGCATGGGCCCGGTCGCCGTGGCCACCGGGTTTTTCGTTGGTCATGAAGATCGACCACACCGCACGCGGGTTGAGCGACTCGGTTTCGGTGTTCGTATAGTCGGCAGGATCGGCTGCGAGAATGCGGGGGGTAAAGCGATCTTCGATGATCGCTGTACCCGCATAGCGCCCATTTGAGGAAAATCCATAGCCGATGACCGGCTTGCCATTCCGGATCACGTCCGTTTCGACGGCGACGAGGTTTATCGTCATCGTCGCAAAAGAAATGTAGGCGTTGCGGATCTCCGATTGAATCGGTCCGACAGCTGTGCGGATACGAGTGATTTTCATGGTCGCGTACTTGCCAGTGCTGACATCAGAACCACGATCCTTCGGGCAGGGGTACCTGAAGGACGCGGGCGAAAAGAAGGTAAAAGCCGGCGACGATCACGGCGCCGGCAACGGGGTAAACGACAAAGCGATAAGGTGTCCAGGGGTCCCACATCGCTGTCAACATGATGGCGCCAAACGCGATCAACCCCGTTCCGAGGAATCCGAGAAACGGCATCAGCAAGGCAGCGGCGAGCATCGTGGCGAAGAGCGCGAGCCGACGGGGGACGGACTTTGCACCGGCGATGCCAGGGTCCTGTTCCGACGGCGATCGGCCGAGTAGCCATTGCAAGACAAGCAAGATGGACAGTGCGATCATTACGATTGCGATAGTGTGCGGGAAGACGTAGGAGTCCGCGTCCGTGTAGGTCGTCGTGTCCCAGATAACAATCGCGCCGAGTGCAACAAACAGCGCAGCCATGAACGGCGTGGAAATATCGCGGTTGCTCTGCTCGCTCATTGCGACTTCTCCTTGGCACCTTTGCTAACAAGGCGGACCAGCGACGGCCCGAACAGTGAAATGACAATCATCGCGAGAATGGCAAGCGAGATCGGTCGGCCAAAGAACATGCCGGTGAGGTTGTCTGTTGCGGCTCCGATGGTCCATGCCTGGACAAACCCTTGTTCCGCGATCGAACCGAGGATCAATCCAAGTACGATTGGGGAAGCGGAAAAACCGAAGCGACCGAGCACCCAGCCGATGCCGCCGAGGATAACCATGATCGCAACGTCGGAAGTTGAGTTGCGGATGGAGTAGGTTCCGATCAGCGTCATGAAGGCGACAGTTGGAACCAGGATCGCCTTGGGGATCGCGATGATCGATGAGTAGGCGTAACGGCCGATGATGAGACCAACCGGCAGCATCAGGATCGTTGCGAGGAAGAGACCCCAGATGAAGGTGTAGACGATTGAGCTTTCGGACGTGAAGAGGTTGGGACCGACCTTGACGCCTTGAACGAGAAGTGCGCCCAGGATTACAGCATCGGGTGGCGTGCCTGGAATGCCGAGGACAAGTGTTGGGATAAAGCCACCGCCGACGGTGGCGTTATTGGCGGATTCGGTTGCCTGCACGCCTTCAGGGGCACCATTGCCGAATTCATCCTGGTTTTTCGAGGTGCGGCGCGCTTCGGAATAGGCGACGAGTCCAGCAATAGAACCGCCGGCGCCAGGCAGGATGCCGACCATTGTGCCGATCACCGATGAGCGGATCAGATTGAATTTGCCGCGCCAGGAAATCGCGATGGCTTCCTTAAGCCGGATGCCCTTGCTTTCACTCGTTACCTTAAGGTGCTTATCCGGCGTTGCGACCAAGTCGATGAGCACTGGGACACAGTAGAGACCGATGAGTGCCGAAACGGTTTCGATGCCGCCTACCAGGACCTGAGAGCCGAATGTCAATCGAATATCGGCACTAACTTCTGCAACGCCGACAGAGGACAATAAGAGTCCGAGGCAGCCGCCCATCAGCGCTTTGATCAGATGTCCTTCCGATAGCGCGGCGATAAGTGAAAGTCCGAAAACTGCCAGCCAGAAATATTCAACGGGGCCAAAAGCGAGTGCAACGCTGGCAAGCGGCGGTGCGAGGACCAATAGGAAAGCCGCGCCGACCAGGCCGCCGCAAACGGATGCGATGCAGGCCAAAGTTACGGCCAGATCACCGTCGCCTTTCTTAGCCATGGGGTAGCCATCGAATGTCGTAGCGATGGCTGACGGTGTTCCAGGAGTGTTTAAAAGAATTGCAGAATAGGCGCCGCCGTAGATTGCGCCCGTATAGATGGCACCCATGAGAATTAGTGCAGAAGCTGGCTCCATCGAGAAAGTAATGGGAACCAGGACGGCAACTGCCATCGTTGCTGTCAAGCCGGGCAACGAACCGATCACGGTTCCCGCTATGACCCCGCCCAGAGCAAGCAGGAAATTTAGCGGGCTCATAGCCGCAATCAGATTTTCAAGTGCAGCCATTTGGCGCCTGTTACAT
>JAJFHK010000343.1 GCA_021775655.1 Filomicrobium sp.
TGCGCGCGCCCGTTGGGCGAGATGTGGCCGATTGCCCCGCAGTAGACCCCGCGTGCTTCCGTTTCGAGTTCAAAAATCAATTCCATAGCCCTGATTTTCGGCGCGCCCGTGATCGACCCCGGCGGATAAATTCCTTTCAAAATCTCTTTCAGGCCAACACCTTCCTGCAAAGTCGCCGTTACCCCGGACGTCATCTGATGCAAAGTCTTAAAAGTTTCGACGGTAAAAAGATCATCGACATGCACGCTGCCGATTTCGGAAATACGCCCCAGATCGTTACGCATCAAGTCGACGATCATTAGGTTCTCGGCACGTTGCTTAGCATCACTGGCAAGGACGCGGCGCTGCTCCTCGTCAGCCTCAATGGCTCCCAACCTTGCGGCGGTCCCTTTCATCGGCCGCGTGTGGATCTCCCTTCCATCGAGCGCGATAAAGAGTTCCGGTGAAGCGGACAAAACCGTAACATCACCTGTGTCCACGACCGCGCCGTAGGCTACTGGCTGTTTGGCCCGCAAGTCCCTGTAGAAAGTCAGTGGCGACCCGGCAAGCGTGAACCGCGCTTTGAACGTCAAATTCAACTGATAGATATCGCCAGCCCGGATCATCTCCAGCGCCTTGTCGAAACGCTCTTCGTATTCTTCCCGGGTCCACGCGAGACTGACATCGCTGAATTCGTGGCTGGCGCTGCGCGTGGTTTCATTCAACCAGTCGAGCACACCCGGCCCCGTCATCCGGTAGGGCGAATCATAAAGACCGAACCAGAGCAGCGGCATGTCGCGCTGCGCAGGAATGAGGCCGGCAATTCTCGGCTCCATGGCATAGCCGAGTTCGTAGGAGAAGAATCCAGCCGCATGCAGCCCCTCGGCAACGGCGGCCTCGATACGCGCAATTGCACCCTCGACATCGCCGGGCGTATCGGCGCGCACTATTTCTCGCGGGTCGGTGAACAACAACGAGGGAGAATGCGTGCCCGAACTGTTGTCAAGCAGCACGAAGGCTTCCGATAGCCCACTGTCCGCGTCTGCTCCGGCCGCCAGCCCAGCACTCTTATTGTGTCTTTCGCTCATTCACCCTTGTAGCCCGAAAGCCGAAAGAACGTCACGCGCCGCGTTGCATTTACCCCGGCTGGAACTGTCTTTTCTCCAATCTTTTCTGCCTTGGCAAATCGACCCGGCACTTCCGTCAAATCACCGCGCAATGTTGCAAGAAGAACTGGACCCTGAACGGCCCTGCCGAATGGACGCACCATTTCGAAATGGTCTCTCGGTTTTGCCGTAGCCCGCCAAGCATAGATCGGCGTCGTCGCACCGCGCATATAATAAAGCAACTCCGCCGTCATTGGCCGGTCGTCACTCAAGATCGCCGCATAACGATCGCCCCCGGCCCTGGCCGTTTCGACTTCTGCTTTCACTGAATCGGCCACGCTTTGCCAACCAAGTGTCCGTGAGAACGGCGCAAAACCGGAGGGCAGCTTGATCAGCCCCGCCGTCGCCATCCCTGCGAGAAACACAATAACAACTGCCACATGAATTGCCGCCGACGCCCTAAACCATCCCCAAGCGACATCCCGGATCATTGTCGCCGTCACCAGAACGGTGGCCGCCACATAGGCGACAGCCGCCCAATTGGCATGCGCACGTGATAGAAATGCCTGCACAAAGATCGCCGCGATCACAGGCATCGAGAAAGCAAGTAGAAGCCGGTCCGCTTCCGGCAAGTTCTGGCGCATAGCCCGCCAACAGATGACGAGCAACGCACCAAACAGGATCGGCCCGAACACGCCGAACTGGGCTCCAAAAAATTCCAGCGCCTTGCCCGGATGCAAGAGTGGTCCACCCCACTTGGCATTGTCGGCGGTATGCGAAAACGTCGCGAACTTATTCTGCAGATTCCAAAGGAGGTTCGGGACAATCATCGCCGCCCCGATTGCAAATGCCGCGTAGAGCCTGAAGTCCCACGCCAAGAACCGGCGCGCTGGAGTAGCGATCAAATAAGCCACAACGCACACAACAAACCACGCCATCGCATACTTCGCATTGAGCCCTGCACCCAATGCCAAGCCCAACAAGATCGCCGGCCACCAATCCCGCGTCTCGATCATCCGCGCAAAAGCGAACAGTGCAACCGCCCAGAACACCAACAGCGGAACGTCAGTTGAGATAATGCCAGCCGACAGGGAAACGCCAGGCAGCGTGGCAAACACCAGACCGGCAAGCGCGCCCGTACGAGTATCGTAAAGCTGCCGGCCAACCAGGAATACACCCAGCGCCGTTGCAGTATGCAGAAACGGTGATGGCAACCGCACACAAAATTCGTTGACCCCGCAGACACTCGTGGACAGCCCGATGATCCAGGCGATAAGCGGCGGTTTCGAATAGTATCCGAACGCCGGTTCCAAGCTCCAAAACCAGTACTGAGCTTCATCGAAAAAGAGATCGGTGCGATTGAGAGCCAGAGCAATAATTCGGAGGATAAGGAGTGCAGTGAGACCGCCGGCGAGCAAGCGCAGCCATTCGCGATCTTCGAAGTCGCCGACACTGCGTTGCATATCATTCATATTCAATAATGACCTCAGCCGGCCTCGAATTTTGAACACCTTCGGCCAAGGCACATTCTTGCGCAGTGCGAATGACCCGTGGCGAGCCGAAAAGGAGCCTATTCGCCCGGAGATTGCAAGGCGGCGTCAATGTGCCCGATTGCTCCGGCCCTGGAACGCCTTGGAACAGCCGCGACTCGTGGTGTATGTCAATTCCTTGATCAACCTGCCGGGGTTACTCCAATAACAAGCTCCGGCCAGCCGCCCGCGCGGCCTTCGAGTCCTAGGAGACAGCATGCGCATCACTGTGGTCATTCCCGCGCTCAATGAAGCCGGGAACATCGGCCGCCTCGTTGCCGAGACCTACGAGCATGTGCCCGCTGCCACATTGGCCGAAGTCATTGTGGTCGACGACGGTAGCAATGATGCCACCCCGAACGAAGTCAAGTCGTTGATTGCCGACGGATGCCATCCTGGACTCCGGCTGATACGCCATGCAAAGCCAAGCGGTCAGTCTGTCGCTTTACGCACAGGGATAACGGCTGCGACCAGCCCCGTTATCGCCACCATGGACGGTGACGGCCAAAATGATCCGCGCGACATACCCAATTTGCTGGAACATCTGGCAGTCCCCGGCACGAAAGGGCCAGCCCTCGTCAACGGTTGGCGGCAGACACGCAAGGACACGGGCTCCAAGCGCTTCGCCTCGACCGCTGCCAACAAAATTCGCGACTGGGTTCTGCGTGACAATTGCCCGGACACCGGCTGTGGCATCAAGGTCTACTCGCGCGATGCCTTTCTGCGTTTGCCCTTTTTCACCAGCGTGCATCGCTACCTGCCGGCTATGTTCCAAACTTATGGACACGAAGTTGCCTACGTCCCCGTCAACGACCGCTTACGTCAGGCCGGTCAATCGAAGTACTCGAACTTCACTCGCGCGCTCGTCGGCCTCTACGACCTCATCGGCGTCAGTTGGCTGCGCCGTCGAACCCGCATTCCAACGATTGTTGAAACCATCTCAGAAAACGAACCTGCGGGAGCGCAATCCCGCGCGACTGGCAACGGCGAATGAACACGCGGTGGGCGAGTAAAATGCAACGCTGTAATCGTTTCCGAAGTACGCCAATGCCGTCGACCAGGAATCAATCCCGATGACCATGGAACCGCTCGGCGAGAAAAAAGAGCGCATGGCCCGCCTGCGCGCAATTTTACGCGGGCGCGACAAGGAAAGCCTGCGCAACATCGGCCTCCTGATTGCGGCCGTCGTCACCATCTCGATCGTCTTTTGGCTCGCCGCCAACGTAATCGGCCTCGATGAAAACGGCATCCTTGCGCAAACTTTCAGGAGTTTTTCCGGCTCGCCCTGGGCACTACCCATCGTGGCCCTCGGTTTCACCGCCGCATCCCTCATCGCCGCTCCGCAATTCCTGCTCATTGCAATCACGGTCGCAGCCTTCGGCCCGCTTTACGGATTTTTCTATTCAATCGCCGCCACGCTGCTCAGCGCATCTGTCAACTTTCTGATGGCCCGCTACCTTGGTGCCGACTGGCTGCGCCAGCGCGGATGGCAGGGGATCGGCAGCTTATCG